>CAZJJT010000114.1:0-10562 GCA_964546395.1 uncultured Fibrobacterota bacterium | reverse complement strand
GCACCGCGTCATGCTTGCGCCGCAGGTACGAAATCGAGATGTCCTCCCCTATCGCCACTTCACACTCGAACTGCACCCCCTCGGCTTCCATTTGCCCCAGGCGGCGGTCAAGGATGCTCTTGTCAAGTTTGAAATCGGGGATACCGTACCGCAGTATCCCGCCGACCTTCCGGTTCTTCTCGTAGACAGTGACCACGTGGCCGGCGCGACGGAGCTGCTGTGCGGCCGCCAACCCCGAGGGCCCCGAGCCAATGATCGCCACGCGCCTGCCTGTTTCGGCTGCCGGCGGTCGCGGCACCACCCAGCCCTCCGCCCATGCCTTCTCGATGATGGCAAGCTCGATCTGCTTGATAGTGACCGGTGCCGCGTTGATGGAAAGTGTGCACGAGGTCTCACAGGGCGCGGGGCACACTCGCCCGGTCACCTCCGGTAGACTGTTGGTCAGCTCAAGCCGCTCCCAGGCTTCACGCCACTGCCCGTTGTACACCAGGTCGTTCCACTCGGGAATGAGATTCATCACCGGGCAGCCCAGGGCGTGGCAGAACGGAATGCCGCAGTCCATGCAGCGGCCGCCCTGCTCGCGGAGCCGCTCCACGGGGAGCTGGAGCGCCACCTCGCGGTAGTCCTTCACCCGCTCCTCCGCCGGCCGATAGCCGGCAGTTTGCCTTTCGTAGTCAAGGAATCCGGTCGGTTTGCCCATCAGCCGAACACCTCCTCGGTCACCGCTTCCAGGTCGGTCCCGCGGTAGTTCTGTGTCGCCATGCGTTCGAGCGCCCTGCGGTAGTCTATCGGCATCACGCGCACGAACAGCGGCAGCATCTCTTCCCACTGGTTGAGTATGCGCTTGCCGAGCGGGCTTCCCGTGTACTTTACGTGACGGTCGATGTGCGCGCGGAGAAAGCTCACGTCCCTGCGGTCTGTCACCGGCTCAACGTCAACCATCTCCAGGTTGCACCGCGTGTCGAACAACTGGCTCTGGTCGAGCACGTAGGCGATACCACCGCTCATGCCTGCCGCGAAGTTCACCCCGGTATCGCCGAGGATAACCACGCGCCCTCCGGTCATGTACTCGCAACCATGATCACCAACGCCTTCGACGACTGCGGTGGCACCGCTGTTGCGCACGGCGAAGCGTTCGCCCGCCACGCCGTTGATAAACACTTCCCCCGAGGTCGCCCCGAACAGGTTCACGTTGCCGACGATGCTGTTGCGGTGCGGCAGAAACGTCGATTCCTTCGGCGGATACACAATCAGCCGTCCACCCGAGAGGCCCTTGCCGAAGTAGTCGTTCGCGTCGCCCTCCAACTCCAGCGTGATTCCCGGCGCCAGGAACGCCCCGAAGCTCTGCCCGGCCGACCCGGCAAACTTCACCCGTATCGTGTCCTCGGGAAGGCCGGCACTGCCGTGCCGCATCGACACTTCATAGCTCAGCGTCGCACCGACGGTCCGGTTGCAGTTCCGAATGGGCCGCTCGAGCCGCACCTTCTGTTTCCTCTCGATGGCGGGAAGCGCTTCACGGACCAACTCCGGGTCGAGCGACATCGACCAGTCCATCTCCTGCGAACGCGTACAGCGCAACTGGCCGCCCTCGGGGATCTCGGGCCGCGCGAACACCCGGGAGAAGTCGAGCCCCTTCGCCTTGTAGTGCTCGATCGCATCACTCACCTCGAGCATCTCGACGTGCCCCACCATGTCGGCGACGGTGCGGAAGCCCAGCTCCGCCATGTACTCGCGGGTTTCCTGAGCGATGAACCGCATGAAATTGGCGATGTGTTCAGGTTTGCCCGCAAAACGCTTGCGAAGTTCGGGGTTCTGCGTGGCCACACCCACCGGGCAGTTGTTCAGGTGACATTTCCTCATCATGATGCAGCCGATTGACACAAGCGAAATGGTACCGAACCCGAACTCCTCGGCCCCCAGCAGCGCCGCGATTGTCACGTCACGCCCGGTCCGCATCTGCCCGTCCGTCTGCACCCTGATACACTCGCGCAGTTTGTTGCGCACCAGCACCTGCTGCGCTTCCGCCAGCCCCACTTCCCAGTACGTGCCTGCGTGCTTGATGGACGAGACCGGCGACGCCCCCGTGCCGCCGTCACCGCCCGAAATCAGCACCATGTCGGCCTTGCCTTTGGCCACCCCGGCAGCCACGGTCCCCACGCCGACCTCCGACACGAGTTTCACCGACACGCGCGCCCTGGGGTTGGCGTTCTTCAGGTCGAAGATCAGCTGGGCGAGGTCTTCGATCGAGTAGATATCGTGGTGCGGCGGCGGCGATATCAACATCACGCCAGGGGTAGAGTGCCGCACTCTGGCAATCGTCTCGTCCACCTTGTGGCCGGGGAGCTGGCCGCCCTCCCCGGGCTTGGCCCCCTGCGCCATCTTGATCTGCAGTTCCTGGCTCTTGGCGAGGTAGAGGCTGTTGACCCCGAATCGCGCCGATGCCACCTGCTTGACCTTGCTCATCGCGTCGTCGCCGTTGGCGCGCGGCTGGTAGCGCGCCTCGTCCTCCCCGCCCTCACCCGAGTTGCTCTGTGCCCCCAGGCGGTTCATCCCGATCGCCAGGGTTTCGTGCGCCTCCTTCGAGATCGACCCGAACGACATCGCCGAAGTCACGAAGCGCTTGACGATGGATTCCACCGGCTCCACCTCGTCGACAGGCACCGGCCTGCCCGGCCGGAAGCGGAACAGGCCGCGCAGCGTGCACAGGTTGTGGTTCGAGTCACTCACCGCCCTGGAGTACTCCTTGAACGTTTCGTAGCTTCCCGTGCGCACCGCCCGCTGCAGCAGTGCCACTGCTTCGGGGGTCAACCGGTGCTTCTCGCCGCCGCGACGGAAGTGGTAGTATCCGCCCGATTCGAGCCTGGCCCGCGTATCCTCCGAGGCAGTGCGCATCGCCGCCTCGTGACGCATGCGGGTCTCACGCTCCAGTACCTCGATACCGATGCCGCCGATATGCGAGGTAGTCCCCGCAAAGTAGGTGTCGACGAAGTGGCGGTCGAGTCCCACCGCCTCATAGGTCTGCGAACCGCGGTAGCTCCGGATTGTCGAAATGCCCATCTTCGACATCACCTTCAGCAGCCCCTTCTTCACGGCGGCGATATAGTTCTCGATGGCGGTTTCGATGGTCAGGTCGGCAGGGATATAGCCGCGCTCCTGCAGGTCATCGATGGTCTCGAACACCAGGTACGGGTTGATACCGCTCGCGCCGTAGCCAATCAGCGTGGCGAAGTGGTGCACCTCCCGCGCTTCACCGGTCTCGAGCACCAACCCCGAAAGGTGTCGCTTGCCGGCACGCACCAGGTGGTGGTGAACAGCGGCCATGGCCAGCAGCGCCGGAATCGCCATGTGTGTTTCGTCGACGTGCCGGTCACTGAGCACCACCAGTGCATGGTCCTCGTCCACTCGCCGTTCCACCTCGACGGCCACACGTTCAAGCGCCTGCGCCAGGCTCTCGCCCACCGCGCACAGGATCGCTACCCGGCACACCTTCAGCCCGTCAACCGTGCTGTTCAGCAGCCGCTCCACGTCGTCGTTGGTCAGGACTGGGTGCGCGAGTTTCAGCTGACGGCAGTGCTGGGGAGTTTCGTCCAGGATGTTCTGTTCGCGACCCACGTAGCTCATCAGCGACATCACGAGGTTTTCGCGATACGGGTCGATGGGCGGGTTGGTCACCTGCGCGAAGAGCTGCTTGAAATAGTTGTAGAGCAGTTGGGGACGGTCGGACAGCACCGCCGGGGCCGCATCGTTGCCCATCGAACCTACCGGTTCCTGCGCCGTGCTCACCATCGGCGCGATCAGCATCTTGAGGTCCTCAAGCGTGTAGCCGAACAAGCGCTGTCTCACGGCCAGCGTGTGCACCGCAGCTTCCACCGGCGTGGGCGGCTGCAGCAGACCGCGCAGTTCGATGCGGTTCTCTTCGAGCCAGCGCCGGTAGGGCTTCCAGCGCGACACCGCCGCCTTGATTTCGGTGTCGCGCAGCAGGCGGCCACGCTGCGTGTCCACCAGGATCATCCGTCCCGGCGCCAGCCGCCCTTTCTCCTTGATATCACCCGGCGGGATGTCGAGTACACCGACCTCGGAGGCGAGCACCACGCGGTCGTCCTTGGTCACCACGTAGCGGGCGGGGCGGAGGCCGTTCCGGTCGAGCATCGCGCCAACCCGCGTGCCATCGGCAAACGCAATGGCCGCCGGGCCGTCCCACGGCTCCATGATTGCCGAGTGGTACTCGAAAAACGCGCGTTTGTCCTGGCTGATATGGTATTTCGAGCCGAACGCCTCCGGCACCATCATCATGCCCGCGTGTTCCACCTGCCTGCCACCCATCACCAGCAGTTCGAACACGTTGTCGAACACCGAGGAATCGCTGCCCTTTTCATAGACGACGGGCAGGAGCTTGCGTATCTCGTCACCGAACAGCTCGGAACGCAGTGATGTCTGACGGGCGCGCATGTTATTGACGTTGCGGCGGAGCGTGTTGATTTCGCCGTTATGCGCCACGAACCGGAACGGCTGTGCAAGGGGCCACGAAGGAAACGTGTTGGTGCTGTAGCGCTGATGCACGAGTGAGAAACAGCTCACGAAGTCGGGATCGGTCAAATCGGGATAGAACGTGGCAAACTGGGGCGCCACGAACATGCCCTTGTACACGATGGTGCGCGAAGAGAACGAGGACGCATACAACTGCTCCCACTCCCATCCCTGCTTCAGCGCGGCGTTCTCGACGCACTTGCGCGCAACGTACAGTTTCCTCTCGAGCACCTCCCCCGTCACCCCGTCCGCCGCCACGAACACCTGCCAGAACGACGGCATGACATCGCGGGCGAATTCACCCAGGCAGTCGGGGCTTGTCGGCACTTCGCGCCACCCCAGCACCGACACGCCCTCGGTCGCCAGGGTCTGCTCCACCAACGCACGCGCTGCCGCAGCACGGTCGATTTCGGGCGCAAGGAAAAAGAAGCCGACACCGTACTCACCTTCAGCAGGGAGCACGCAGCCAGCCACACGAGAGAAGAAGCGGTGCGGGATCTGCACCAGCATCCCCGCCCCGTCACCAGTCTTCTGGTCTCCCCCCCGCGCGCCACGGTGCTCGAGGTTGCACAGGATCGTTATGCCGTCCGAGACGGTCTTGTGGTCACGCACGCCGTGCATGTTGACCACGAACCCCACACCACAGCTGTCATGTTCCTGGCTGGGATGGTACAGGCCCCGCTGTCCACTCGCGTCCATCACTCCTCCACTCACGCCCGGTGGATCTCACAACTCACTCGTCTACCGTCGTTCGCCCACCGGTATCGGGTACTTCCCGTCGAAACACGCCGCACAGAAACTGGTGGCCGGCTCAGGCATCACCGACAACATGCCCTCAATCGAAAGATAAGCCAGCGAGTCGGCGCCCGCGTAGCGGCAAATCTCCTCAACGCTCCTCGTGGCGCCAATCAACTCCTCGCGGGTGGGCATGTCGATACCGTAGAAACAGGGGCACACGATGGGCGGGGAGGAGATGCGCAGATGGATCTCGGCGGGCTCCGCGGCCCGAAGAAGCGATACGAGCTTGCGCATGGTGGTCCCCCGCACAATCGAGTCGTCCACCACCACCACCTTCTTGCCGCGCAGCACCCCCTTCACCGTGTTGAACTTCACGCGCACCCCGAAATCCCGTGTGGCCTGCGCAGGATGAATGAATGTCCGGCCGACATAGTGGTTGCGGATCAGTCCGATATCGAAGTGAGTCTGTGACTCCTCGGCAAACCCCAGCGCGGCCGTGGTCGACGAGTCGGGTACGCCAATCACGAGGTCGGCGCCGGGCACCGGGTTCTCGCGGGCCAACTGGCGCCCCAGGCGGCGCCGTACCTTGTCAACATTCGCGCCGAACACATAGCTGTCGGGGCGGGAGAAATAGATGAATTCGAACACGCAATGCGCCGGGTGGACCGGCTGCTCGAACGAGGGGATGCGCAGTGAACTGAGTCCCGAACTGTCGACTCGGACCATCTCCCCCGGCTCGACCTCCCGTACCAGCTCCGCGCCCACCAGGTCGAACGCGCAGGTTTCGGAGGACAGGTACCAGGTGTCACCCGCCCGCCCAAGCACCAGTGGCCGCACACCGCGCGGGTCGCGCGCGCCGTACAGCGCCCCCGGCGTGAGAAACAGCACCGAATACGCCCCGCTTACCCGCGAGAGCGCATCGAGTATCATCGCATCCACCCCATGGTGGCGCGAACGGGCAATCAGGTGGACGATGACCTCCGTGTCAGTCGTCGAGGAGAAGATCGACCCGTCACCCTCCATCTCCGCACGAAGATCGTCGGCGTTGGTCAGGTTCCCGTTGTGTGCGGCGGCAATCTGGCCGACCTTGCAGTTGATAAGGATGGGCTGCGCGTTGGTCAGTGTCGAAGAGCCAGTTGTGGAATACCGGTTGTGGCCAATCGCCGAGCGTCCGGGAAGCTGCCCAAAGGTGTCCTCGAAGCGAAATACCTGGTTCACCAACCCCATCCCCCGGTGCACCTCCAGCCGACTACCGTCCGAAGAGGCGATCCCGCTACTCTCCTGGCCACGGTGCTGAAGGGCGTAGAGACCGTGGTAAGCGAGTCGCGCCGCTTCCGCGTTGTCGTACACACCAAATACCCCGCACTGCTCATGGATCCTGTCTTCAGACACCGGCGCTCTCCTTGTTGATGCGCCACACACCGCGGAGCGGCAACCCGGCCGCCCGAGAGACGCCATACTCACTATGCAACTCGCGTGCCATCCGGTCCAATTTTGTGTCAAGCACCAGGAATGTGCCGTTGGTCGGTAGGCCGTCCAGACCAGCCAGCCCTCCTGGAACAATTTTGTACCGGCTCGCAGGGGGCGTGTGTTTGGAGCATTCCCCCAAGCTGCACCCCCCAACTGCACGTGTGCACGAGTGGTTCCTCCACGTGTATCCGATGCCGAAAATACACCCGAACATTGCCCTGTGTGAGGGGTGGATCGAGGCTGTCCAGGCCCGGGAATTCGGCACATGTGTGTAGCAGAACACCCCTGGCCCAATTGTGTCTTCATTGAGCAACGCGGCACACGGAGTGACGCTGGGGTTCCTGCGTGTCGCTGTCTCGTGTCAGCACGAAAATGTGCCCATTGCGCCGCTGCGACACAGTGGCGTTCTGGCTGGCGATGGCGGCGGGGGGCCACGCCATCTATGGAACTATGTCCCGGTCTTCTCTGCGGCACTTGGTACGCTCGTTGCGTTGGACACCGACAGGTGCATCGTTGCCGGCAGTATCGACGCGTACACAGCGCAACCAACACGGAAGGAGCAGCGATGAGGGCACGGATGACAGCGGTGGGGGTACTGCTTGCCGCAAGCGCAGCGGCAGCGGGAACAGAAGCAGCCACAATCAACCTGGTCGATACCCTGTGGGTCCTCGTGGCGGCGTTCCTGGTCTTCTTCATGAACGCCGGGTTCGCCTTCGTGGAGACGGGCTTCTGCCGCGCAAAGAACGCCGTCAACATCCTCTCGAAGAACTTCGCGGTGTTTGCCATCGCGATGCTGGCGTTCTGGGCGGTGGGGTACGGCCTGATGTTCGGCTCGGGAGAGGGGCTCGTGGGAACCGACTCGTTCCTCGTCGGCGAGAGAGCCAACAGCCCCGTCTCCAACATCCCGGTCTTCGCGTTCTTCTTCTTCCAGGCGGCGTTCGCGGCAGCCGGCTGCTCGATCATCTCGGGCGCGGTTGCCGAGCGCATCAAGTTCGTGTCGTACCTGGTATTTGGCACGCTCATGGTTGCGTTCATCTACCCGCTCGGCGGCCACTGGGTGTGGGGTGGCGGATGGCTCGGACGCATGGGGTTCCACGACTTCGCCGGCTCGACCGTGGTACACTCGGTGGGCGGTTGGGCAGCGCTTGCGGGCGTGATACTGCTCGGCCCGCGCGTCGGCAAGTACCGGCCCGACGGCGCTGCGCGCGCTATCGTGGGACACTCGATACCGCTGGCGACACTGGGCGGGTTCATACTCTGGCTGGGGTGGTTCGGGTTCAACCCCGGTTCGGAGCTTGCCCTCGACGAGAACGTGCCCCGCATCGCACTCACCACGGCGCTCGCCTCGTGCACCGGGATCATCGGCGCGATGGCACTCTCGTGGAAAATCGGCGGCAAGCCGGACCTGTCGATGACTATCAACGGGTGCCTGGCGGGACTCGTGGCGGTAACCGCCCCCTGCGCGGTCGTCACCCCTCTCGGCTCGATGCTCATCGGGCTGATCGCCGGTATCCTGGTCGTCCTCGCGGTGTACTTCTTCGACAAGCTCCACCTCGACGATCCGGTTGGCGCCCTCGCGGTCCACCTGGTCAACGGGATCTGGGGAACGGTTGCGGTAGGGCTCTTTGCAGCCCCGGAGTACTCCGACGGCAAGGCTGGTCTATTTTACGGCGGCGGATTCGCGATGCTCGGCGTGCAGTTGCTCGGGATCGCGGCAGTCGGTGCGACCGCGTTCGCTCTCTCCATGCTCTTCTGGACGCTTATCAAGGCGACGCTCGGCATGCGTGTTTCGCGCGAGGAAGAAATTGCCGGCCTTGACGTTGGGGAGATGGGAATGGAAGCCTATGCGGGGTTCCAGATATTCACCACCGGGCAATAGAGCCGTACACACCACGCGTACCGGGAGAATTGACGTATGAAAATGGTCGTAGCGATTATCCAGCCCACGAAACTGCCGGATGTCAAGGACGCGCTGTTTGCCGCGAACGTCCGGAAGATGACCGTGACCAATGTGATTGGGTGCGGACAGCAGGCCGGCTACACGGAGAACTACCGCGGCAACATCATCGAAGTCAACCTGCTGAAGAAGGTCAGACTGGAGATCGCGGTAAACGAAGATTTCGTGCAGCCAACCATCGACGCTATCATCAGGGGGGCCCGCACCGACCGGATCGGCGATGGCAAGATTTTCGTGCTCGACCTCCCCCGGTGCATCCGGATCCGCACCGGTGAAGAGGGCAATGACGCGATCGGGTAGGCATCTCTGAGAACGGGTGGCCGCTGCTGCGGGACGGACCGTCGTGGGCATCTTGCCTTGGCGCACAACTCATTGCCGAGTGCTCGGAGCACGCGCGGCAGCCGCCAGGCTTCCAGGCGGTCTGCTCTGGCGCAACGGCACATCCGAAGTGCCTGCCGGGGCAGTCCCGTTCGGCGCAAGAGGGCTGCACCAAGCAGGGGTTCTTCGTCGACGACCGCGTGACTGCCCTTCAGTTCCACCTGCTGGATACCCTTCCGGAATGGGGACCTGCAACTGGTACGCCGATTGCTACACTTGTGTATCGAAGGCGCTGTGGCAGGGACAGCACATATTTGTGTCATAATGTAGATTGGCGGAAAGAGTGATACTTGGGGACATTTTTGGAGTCGGGATGACGGAACCGCAGGGCGACGAGAGCCTGAGTTTCAATGGTCTGTCTGTACTGTACCGGGTTGCCCGCGTGCTTGCAGCAGGCGGCGAGCTGGAAGTGATCATGGAGCAGGTTCTGGAGATCCTGGAAGTCCATGCCGGGATGAACCGCGGAACGATAACCATCCTCAAACCCGGCAACGCCGAGCTGGCAGTCGACATTTCACGCGGCATGAGCCCCAGGGAGCAGCAGCGGGGCACCTACCGACTCGGAGAGGGAGTCACCGGGCGGGTTGTTGAGAGTGGCGAACCCATCGCGATACCGCGTCTCTCGGACGAACCGACATTCCTCGACCGGACCGGGGCGCGCCAGAACCTCCGGAAATCGGACTTGGCGTTCCTCTGCGTGCCCGTGAAAGCCGACAACCTGGTGGTGGGCGCGCTGTCGGTCGATCGCATCGCCACCAATCGTGACTCGAGCCTCGAAAGTGAGCTGCGGTTTGTTGAGGCCGTGGCGGACCTGGTTGCCCAGACAGTGCTGTCGCGACGCAGGCGCAGCCAGTGGATCGAGGCCCTCGAGGCGGAGAATGTCAAGCTTCGCAAAACGCTTGAGGAGCTTGAGGAGCGCGGCAAATCCGAGCATATGACCGGCAACAGCAGTTCGATGCGTGAAGTCTACCGCCAGATTGCGCAGGTCGCTCCCTCGCCTACCACCGTGCTGATCCGGGGCGAAACGGGCACAGGCAAGGAACTGGTTGCCCGTGCAATCCACGAGAAGAGCATCGTGGCCGACGGCCCCTTTGTGACAGTCAACTGCGCCGCCCTGCCCGAATCGCTCCTCGAAAGTGAGTTGTTCGGCCATGAGCGCGGCTCATTCACCGGTGCAACTTCACGCCGGATCGGCCGCTTCGAGGCCGCGCACAACGGGACACTGTTCCTCGATGAGATCGGCGAGATGAGCCTGAGTTCGCAGAGCAGGCTCCTGCGGGCGATCCAGGAGAGGGAGATCCAGCGGGTGGGCGGGGCCGAATCGGTGAAGGTGACCGTGCGGCTGGTCTGCGCAACCAACCGCAACCTCGAACAGGATGTGGCCGCAGGGAAGTTCCGGGAGGACCTGTACTACCGGATCAACGTTTTCACCATCTGCCTTCCCCCACTGAGGGAACGCGGGGCCGATATCCTGCTCCTCGCCGACTACTTC
>CAZJJT010000113.1:995-10612 GCA_964546395.1 uncultured Fibrobacterota bacterium | reverse complement strand
TGCCCGGCCGCGAACACGACCGCGAACGCGAGTGTGCCCTGCCCGAGCGCCGCGCGTCTCGAGCCACGGCCAGTGACAGCAGTTCTGCCGTCGGACTCCCCTGCCCGCTTCCGCCACGTGAACCGTAACGCAGAGTCTGAAGGATTCGGGTGAACGCACCGGGAGTGACCACCCGTGGCGCGAGCGCCAGCGAGAACCAGAACCACTCCCGGCGGAGGATCCGGCGATACATGGCCGAGGTGTCGAGCGTGCCGGCGACAAAGCCCGTAATGACGCTCCCCACTCCGCACTCTCCACTCACCAGCACCACCGACTGCTCGTCCGTCGCAATGGCGCGATAGAGCCGCGCAAGGAATCCCCGGGGCAGCGTGCTGAGGAAGCCGGTGCTGATGTTTTCGGCGTGCAGGCGGGCGACGAGTGGGCAGAGAGCAGGCTGCAGCGGGACGATCGACATGTGCGACAAACTACTTGGTGGGGTGTTCGGTTGTGTGCGGTGCACCAGTGCTGCCGCGCACGGTGACATACCCGTCAAGCTCGGTAACTCGCGTGTCCGCGGGCCACGGCAACGGGCCGCCCACAACGTGTCGCAACGCGGCCCGCACCACCGCCGGGATATTGAATGAGTAGCTGGTGAGTCCGTAGAAACACGCGTCGCGGCTGTCGTCGAATCCGACAACCGAAACGTCGCGCGGCACATGCACCCCACGCTTCCTCAGCTCTTCGAGGCAGAGAATCGCAATGTCATCGTTGGCACCCACCCACGCAGTAACCGAGCGGTCAGCAAGGAGCCTGTCGGCCGGCTCGGCCATCTGCAGCGCCATCACCTCGCGCGAATACAGCAGCCGCATGTCGGTGTCGGTCATCGACAGTATCCGGTTGAGGACTGTCCGCTGCGTCGGCTGGAGTGCCGGGTTGACTATCGTCTCTCCGTACGGCATCGACTGCCCCTCTGCCGGTCCCGGCACGGGTACCGAAACCACCGCGTCCGACACCCCTGCTTCCTCGAATGATGCCGCGAGTCCCTGCTGCCGGAGGATCGACCACGTGTGCTGCTCCAGACGCGCCAGGTACGCGACCCGCCGGTGGCCACGCTGCAGCAGGAAGCGGCCCATCGCCATGCCGCACCGAGCCGAACACGACATCGAGAGCACATGGAACTGACGGTTCCTGCGAGCTGCGGCGACAAGTTCCCGGTTCGCCGTCTCATCAATCGCCGCAAGTGCCTTGCCTGCAGCCGCGATGATCTGGCTCGCCTCAAGCCACGCAAACCCCGTCAACCCGGTTGGCCACGCAAGCATCCCGAGAACATCGGGCCGCCGGACCATCTGTCGCAGTACGTCCGTCCCTCCGTGCACAGGAACCAGGCGGTCGTCGTCGAAGCGATACCAGATGGTCTCGAGACGCAGATTCGCGCGAGCACACTCGTGCTCAATGTGAGAGAAGACCTCAATCGTACGCGGGGGGAGCATGCGGATATCGGCCCGTTCCCGTCCCAGGATCAGCAGTCCGACCACCCCGCTGGCGCGAGGCGCTGTCGCTGCTGCGCACACTGAGCCGCGCTTGCCCTGCTGCAGGTACCCCTCTTCGAGAAGCTGGTTCAGTACCTTGCGCATGGTTGCGTACGACACACCGTACCGATGCTGCAGTTCCTTGACACCCGCGAACCGTTCGCCGTCTGCAGCCACTCCGCTCAGCAGATCGGCACGCAGCCGCCGCGCAGTACGTTCCCACCGCAGACGCTGCCCTTCATGCGACCGTGTCGGTGGCGTGTCCGCCTTCGAGACCAGGATGTACCCGTGGCCGCGCGCGGCGCGGACCGTGCCGGCCCGGCACAGCGGCCGAAGAGCTGCCAGCATGCAAACGTGAGACACACGGGCCTCTGCTGCCATGGCGCGAAGGCTGGGCAGCAGTTCCCCCTCGGCCATGGAGTGCAGGCGGTCGAAGAGCCACGTGGTGGCACGGTGCAGGGCAGGAGTCGATTTGGGCATGTCTGGGCAGTGACAAGTAAAATAAATATGAAAATAATGCGGTGCCATGCGTTGCCCGGCGTACTCGTTCGCACTATGCTAAGAAGTGGGGACAGCCAACACATTCCGTTGCAAGGGGGATACCATGGCTCGCAGTGCAGCCGCGCTGGCCGTACTTCTTACGGTGTCGTTGTCGGCGGATGTCCATGCGCTTGTCGGCAAGGCGCTGTTCCGCGGTGCGAGCTGGCGCCCGGAGAAGGGTCTTCACATGATCGACATGGAGACCGGCGCCGTGGACACCATCACCCTCGACGGTATCGATGTCGGCAAGTTCTCGCCCGATGGCCGCAGGATCTACACGGTACAGAGCGGTACCCTGTACGAGATGCACAACGACGGGACGAACCGTCGAACAGTCTGCACGGGTGTCAGCATGGTGTACAACTCGAGCACCAATCTGTGCATTACCGATGCCGGCGCGTTCTGGCTGTCGGACGGCGGCAACATCAACCGCTGCATCATCGCAAGCGGCGCCAAGTCGGTGGTGGCCACGATTACGGGCGACTACTACCAGGGCCTGTGGCTGTCCACGAGTGGCCGCCGCGGCATGGCGTGGATCCGCAACAACGCAACCGAACACCGGTACCCGTTCTTCGAGTTCCCCGCCACCTTCTCGTCTCCGGCAGTCAAGTGGGCCGATATCTGGGGGCACGGGCACTGTATCGCCCAGGACGGTCAGACGGTGATTATCAGCGACTGGCGCCACGCCTGCAACACCATCCCGACCTGCACCGACTACGGCGATCACCGCACGTTCATGATCTACGACTTCGACCAGATCAATCTGACGAGTTCTGCCGGTCTGATCAAGTCGATGCCCAACGGTGATGCCACCGGTGCCACCGGTACCGCCGGTCTCCACGCCTGTGTCAACAACTCCGACTACCTGTTCTACGATGCCGGCGGGTGCATGTGGCCGCCCGAAGATATCGGCGGGTGCGATACGTGCCAGCGGGCATGGGTCACCAACTGGCGCACGGAAGAGCACTGGCAGGTCCCCAACCTTCCCTGCCACAACATGTACTCCAACGATTTCTGGCTCGGCACTCTTCCGCCCCCCACCGCCACACAGCCCTACATCGCTTTGTCGACTTCGTCGGTCGTCTTCATGGACACCACGCTCCCCGTGCCGTCGCAGGATGTCACGGTCAGCAACAGCGGCGTGGGGACCCTTGGCCAGGTGAGCACCGCGATATCGCCCGCGGCGGCCTGGCTGAGTGTGACGGTTCAGGGCTCAGGAGGGAACACGCAGACCATCCGCAACGCGGTCGACCCGAGCGGACTGCCGCCCGGCGCGCATGCCACGGTGGTGACTGTCAGCGGCGGCGGCGCAACTAACAGCGCGCAGTACGCAGTAACACTCAACGTCGCGCTCACCATCCCTGCCCCCTCCGGACTCACGGCCACCGTGGGTGGCGCAGCCAACAACGACGTTTCGCTCAGTTGGACCGACAACTCGGGCAGCGAAGACGGGTTCACGATCCAGCGTCAGCGGCTCGGGGCGGGTACCTGGGTGAGCGTGGCCTCGGTGGGATCCGATGTCACAGGGTGGACCAATGCCGGGCTCACGCTCAACACCTACCTGTACCGGGTGGCAGCATACCTGGGAACAGACACGTCGGGCTGGTCCAATGTTGACACCGCTCTCGTGGTGGGGCTCCCCTCGGTAACCGTCACCAGCCCCGCGGCCGGCGACACGCTGCAGGGCGGCACGGTCTGCCGTATCCGATGGAGCGCCACCATCGTCGACAACGTCGAGATACTCTACACGCTTGACAACGAGGAAACGTGGTTCACAATCAACCCGCAGGGCGGGGTGGTGCGGGCCGACTCGCTGTGGGGTAACTTCCCCTGGACTGTCCCGGAGGTCGCAGCGAGCGGTGTGATTGTACGCGTGCAGCAGTACCAGCAGGCGCTGACCGGCGCTAACACGGGCGCGTTCACCATCGTGGGAAGCGGTACCACCGTTGCGGCACATGCCAGGGCGGCAGGCAACCTGCAGCCGCTGAACCGCGCGGTCGTCGCCACCAACCGCCTGCCGCTGCTGGTGCCGCGCGGCGCGACGCTCATTCGGGTGTACGGTCTGGACGGTTCGCTGCACCACGTCGTCGATCTCACAAGGGATGAGGTGGTGCCCAGGCTGGGCAGCGGCTGCTGGATGGTGCGGGTGGAGTGACGACAGCGTTGCGGCGCTGTCGCACTCACGGTGACACCGACAGGAGCTGGCCAGTGCTGAACTCATTCCAGCTGCGCAGGTAGGCCGCGGCGCCGGGAGCGGCGCAGCCCCACCGCAACAGGCCCGTGGCCGGAGCGTATTGCACGCGGTACGCGTTCCCCGACCATCCGCCGGCCGCCGCGACGATGCTCGCCTGTCGCTCGGCAGTCACCTCGTCTGAGACGTGCAGTGAGTCCATGATAACCGGGTACACCGTCGCCGGGTTAGGCGGGTACTTCACCCTGAAATGGTTGGCAACGATGAGATACGGGCCAAGAGTGTCGCCGTTTTCACTCGCGGTGCGCACCTGTACCCCGGTGTGGTTGTTGACCTCGATTGCGATGGCATGTGAGTCGGCGGCGGTCCACGAGACGGCGTGGACAATTGCGGGGAAGTAGGCCGTGGCCGACCGATAGGAGTCGGCGACATCGGCAGGCGAGCTGCCCCCGTCACCGTTGTAGTCCGCCGCTTCCACTGCCTGCCGAAGGGCAAACGACACCGGCAGGAACGGACCGGGATGCGTGAGTGTGTCGACGATGCCATAGTTGAGGAACGCCCCCATCCGCCTTTCGTTGACCCCCGAGCAGCACCCCACCATCCCCGCCCACCCCATGTCGATCCACGGCTGCTCATCGGGTTCGGCAGGGTGATGAACGGTGAGGGTGAGGTTATCGATCATGGAGGGATAGGCCAGGTAGTCCCAGTGGCGATAGAGGATCAACTCGCCCCGGAGCGTGCTGTCGGCCTCGGTCGAGTGTCCCCAGTTGGAGAGGCTGGTACAGCCGAAGCCGATCGGCACGATCGTGTAGAGCTCTTCAAGGCAACTCATCACCAGGATGTCCAGCGAATCGATATCGCGGCCAAGCACGCTGTTGCGCACGCTCACGCCGGCATCACGTACCCCCCGCACCATCCCACCCGCCTCGCAGCGGAACGACTCGGCGAGGATCATGTGCTGTGCGATGAACGCGCGGGCCACACCGTAGAGTGAATCGCTCGACGCGAACAGCTGCTCGAGAAACATACTGTCGAAAACACGCTTGATTCCGGTTGCTGCCAGCCTCCCCAGGGCGTACCCCCGTTCAGCATGCGTGCCATACACGTGCAGCACCCGTCCTCCATCGACCGCGACAACCGACCCCATCACGTCGGGTGTCTGCGGCGCCGGTGAGCAGCAGTCATCGGTGGTGCACGAGAGGAACAGAAGCCAGAAGCCGCACGCGAGTACCCGGCAGAAGCGGCGGGCACTCAACAGTCGCCGGCAAAGGGGATCGCGGCACTCTGCTGCGGCAGCCACTCTCATTGTCACCGTACACCTCCATGTCGCCGGTTGCCCGGTGTCATTTCCATACCTCGATGCGCTGCACCACCATCCTCCTCGCGTCATACTGCACCGTGTCACCGACACGCTTGCCGATCAGTGCCGCCACGGCAGGCGCAAGGTACGACACGACGTGGTTGTTCGGGTCGGAGTCCCAGGGGCCGAGGATGGTGAGTTCGTAGGGCTGCGCATCGTTGTCGAATGTCACGTGCGTGCCGATCGCGATGCCCGAGGGGTCGACGGTGCGGGGGTCGAGAACCTGGGCGATGGCCAACTGGTCATGCAGTGTCTTTGCACGCGAGGAGAGCATCTCCTGCTTGGCACGCGCGGCGTGGTACTCGAAGTTCTCCTTGAGGTCTCCGTGTGCCTTCGCCCGCGCCATCTCTTCGGTGTTGTGCGGAATATCCACCTTGATCAGCTTGTGGAACTCGGCCTGTTTGGCTTCGAGGGCCTCGGCTGTCGTGAACAGGGTCTCCCTCTTCTGCTCGCGCGCATCGGGGTGGCACTCCAGTACGTACGTGCGGACCGACTCCTTGCGGTACTCCTCGAGGTTGATTCCTTTGTCGAGCAGGGCAAGAAGCGCACGGGCGTTGTCGACGTTCATCGTCTTCACCACTTCGTCAACCACCCCGCCCGGATCGAACAGTTTGCGCAGCGCGGCGAACTGTGCCTTGAGCGCGCCGTTGTTGAGCGAGCCGAGCAGGGCTTTGAGGAACGGGAAGTCGAGTCGCTGCCGGAGTTCTTCCCTGCTGCGCATCTCCCGGCACAACCAGAGGAAGAGGCTCGGCGAGCGCTCGGGCGTGGCGAGTGTGGTAGCCACGAGCCGCTCGAGGCCGGCGGTGTCGGCTTGTGCGCGAAGCGCGTCGTAGAGGGCGCCGAGGATCGTGGTGTCGGACTCGGCGGCAAGCAGTTCGAGCGCATGCGGCTGCCACTCGGCGAGGCGCTCGGACAGCAGCGTGACGGCGCGGCGGCGCAGGTTGCGCTCACGCACGGCGAGGACACGCGCGGCCGGATCGGGGGTGGTGAGAAGCGAGTCGAATGAGCTGACGGAAACGCTGCCCGGTGCGATACGTTCGGCGGCCAGGAGCAGCTCAAAGGCCAGCGCGGGGTCGGTTGGCTCAAGAGCCTGGCTGTCGTGCACGAGGTGCCGGGCGATGAGGTCGGTGAGTTCGGGGGAACGGGCGGCGTGGCTGAGCGCCAGCTCCAACCGCTCTCTGCCGTGAGCGTTCTCGAACTCCGTCAGGATCGCCTCCTGAGCCTGCTCGGCCGTGCCGGCCCAACTGAGCTGCGGCCGACTTCCCGCACTGACAGTCAGGCGTCTGTCCTGGCGGGCCTTCGACCACCAGGTCGACCACTCTTTGTCGGCAACGATGCCGGCAAGCATGGTCTTGAGGTCGGCCAGCGACATCGTGGTTCCGCTGCTGTCGAACGCCTGGCGAAGCAGTTCGCCGGGATCGCTCTGTGCGAGTGCGATGAGATCCTCGACGTGCTCGAGTTTGCGGCGCAGGAAGTGCTCCTCGGGGAGCGGTTCCAGCAGCTTGTGCGCTTCACCGATACGGAACGACACCGGCCGGCCGGGCTGGTTCTGGAACGAGACTTTGACCGTACCGATCTGCAGGTTGACATCGGAAACAGTGCCTACGCCGTAGGCCGGGCCGTAGACTGCCTGTCCGCGGTCGAACGCAATCCACGACTCAAGGCTTTCGGCGGCGGCGAACGGATCGGCGGCGCCGGTGAGGTCGAAGTGCGCAGCGAGCTGTTCGAACCCGCCGGCCGTGCCATAGTGTGCGCGAAGCAGCTCGAGCAGGCGCCCGCGAAGCTCGGTGACGTGGGGCGACACGCATAACATGGCGGTGCAGAAGGCCAGATCGGCATCACGGTTGCCCGAAGCGGCGAGGGAGTCGAGTATGAGCTGGAGAAACAGCCCGGCCTGCTCGGGGTCTTTGCGGCGTGCGAGTGCGTGTACCAGCGCGAGGAAGAAATCGATGTTGTCGGCAGGCTGTTCGAGCCGTTCCATGAGCATGGTCTCGAGGGCATCGGCGTTGCCGGAGTCGAGGAGGGAGCGCAGGTTCTCGTCGGGCTTGGCGGCGGCCGCGCGGTGGCGGGCCTCCCGGGGGTCGATAAGGCGTTGGATGGTGGTCAAAGATGCCTTTCCGGGGAATCGGGGAAGCGAGACGCTGGGAGCGCGGGCATGGCGGATGCACGCAGGTAGAAACGAGGAGCCGGAGATCGTCGGTCGGTTGCCAGTCTGCGTTTTACCCATTTCCATTGCATCCGCCGGAAAATAGTGTTAGAATGAGCGCTGTTTCAGGGAACGGGGCGTTGCGGCAGCGATTGTAGCGGAAATTGCACCGCAGGAAGGTGTTGCGGCGAGCTCGGAACGGTGCAATTGCAGCGTAAAGCGCGGTGCCGCGGCCGCGTGAGGCGGCCTGCGGGCGGCAGCCGCCCATATGAGGGAACATTCCCGGGCCGCAAGTGTCAGATATACCGGGCAATGGCCGGAAACGGTTCTGTTGACACTTGATATGCGGCATTGGTATTTTGTACTACCACTCTCGGTTGCACGGGGGTAAGACACTAGAGATTAAGCGCCAGTAGCTCAGCTGGATAGAGTGACGGCCTCCGGAGCCGTAGGTCGTGGGTTCGAATCCCTCCTGGCGTATATCGATTTGTGCGTCGCGCAACACAGGCAACCTTCTTTCAAGGAGGGTATTATCAATTTCCGTACGCGCAATGTCGGCCTCTTCCTGATGATGGACCCGGTTCTCGAGCAGGACGAGATCTTCGACTCGAATCTGCTCCGGGACTTTGTCGGACAGGAGATAGCCAAGGGCAATCGGAACTTTGCGCTGGATTGTTCTGCCCTCGACTACATCTATTCCGACACGATCAATGTCCTGCTGTCGCTGAACAGCAAGGTGCTCGATGTCAACGGACGCCTGACACTGATCGGCCCGGGGCCAGAAGTCCTGCAGACGCTGAAGAAGACGGGTGTCACCAATATCCTGAAGATTTACCCTTCGGAGCTCGAACTTCAGCAGGCATCCGAAGACCTGATCATGCAGACGTCAAGTATTCGCATGACCGATGTCCTTCAGGCACAAGGTGCGCCCCCCAAGCCCAAGAGCGAATTTGACGACCTTCGCTCGGAGATAGACAACACGCTGGCAGTTGACGAGCAGGCCGCAGCGGAGCAGGCCGAAGAGGAATCGGAGCAGCAGTTCGAGCCGCATTTCCAGGGCCAGCAGCCGCAGCAGCCTCAACCGCAGCCGCAAATGTATGCGCCGCCTCCGCAGCAGCCGCAGGCATACCAGCCGCCGCCGACGCAGACAGGCATGCAGCCGCCGACGCAGAGCGGCATGCCGCCTCCAACGCAGACCGGGATGCAGCCGCCGCCGACCAGCACCAGCATGCGGGCACCGGTGCGCGACCTCGATCGCTACACCGAAGAGATAGACGAAGAGTTCCTCGAGCGTGGACACAAGAGCCCGGCGGTGCCGATAGTGATCGGGTTGGTGGTACTGATTGCGCTGGGTGTCGCGGGATTCTTCGTATGGCGCTACACGATGGCGCCGCAGCCGACGGCCCAGGCGCCTGCCGCGCCGGCAGTGCCTGCCGCGCCGGCAGTTGACAGCGCCGCGGCAACAGCCGATACGGCTGCAGCGGCGGAAGAGGAAGAAGAGGAAGAGGAAGAAGAGGCGACGCCCACCCGCACGAGCCGTCCGCGCAGAACGCGCACGACCCGTCCGCGGCCGACGCGGCCCACCCCGGCCCCGTCACGGCCTGCCCCGGCACCGGCGGCGACGGTCAACCGCATGACCATCACGTCTTCGCCGGCCGGCGCCACTATCAAGGTGAACGGTCGGACTATGGGGACGACGCCGTACACGTGGGAGAACCCGTTCTTCGGAGACATGCAGATCGTCGTGTCGAAGAACGGTTACCAGGACGCTGCGAAGAAGGTTGAGTTCACGGGTGGGACCGCACAGGAGTCGTTCACACTGAGTGCTGCCGCAGCGCCCTCACGGCCCGCGCCGTCACCGCCGGTGGCTGC
>CAZJJT010000113.1:0-985 GCA_964546395.1 uncultured Fibrobacterota bacterium | reverse complement strand
TGCCGCACAGCCCTCACCGCCGCCTCAGCCGGCACCCGCACCGCAACCAGTGGCGCAGCCGACGCCGCCTCCAACGCCGACACCGGCACCAGCACCAGCGCCGGCACCGGCTCCCGCAGCGTCAGCCGGGAGTGAGCCGGCCACCATCTTCATCTCCTCGATACCACCGGTGGCAGAGGTGTACATGGACGGGAAGTTCGTGGGGAAGACGAACCTGGAGGAGTTGAAGGTGAAATCAGGCTCGCACGAGATGAAGTTTGTCAAGGGCGGTAAGGAGTTCACGAAGACGATGAAATTTGATGCGGGCAAGAACGCCTCACAGATGATCCGTATCCCGTAGGGCGGGCTGTGGAAGGCGAAGAGAGACCGAGCCGATATACGACCGACGCAGACAAGGACCGGAGCGCGCATGTGCTCCGGTTTTTGTTTGTGGTGGCTGTGTGCATCGGTCTTGCCTGGCTGGTGCGGCGCGAAAGCTCCCGCGCTTCCGCCATGCCGTTGGTGTCGCCAATGGCCGACTCCAGTGTGTCAGCGGCGCCGGTGGTCGTGCGTGTGCCGGTGAGCTACACGGTGAAACGGGGCGACACGTTCGCCGGCATTCTGAGCCAGTTCGGCATACTCGAACGCACGGCGCTGTCGTGCTACCGCGGGATGAGGGCGGTCGGGCTGAGCGCGCTGTTCCCGGGCGACTCGCTGGTGATCGATACGGCGGCAGGCGAACTTGCGGGCCTCGCGCTTCGCAACCGCCGGGAGCACTGGTTCCGCGTGCGGCGCGAGCACGACAGTGTCCGGGTGGAGCGCCGGCCGGTGGAGACTACCACGATGCTGTCGAGCGTGCGTGGCGTGCTGAGCCGCTCGCTCTCTGAAGACATGTATGAGCTGGGCGAGGGTGACGGGCTGGTGGCGACGATCACCGAGATATTCGCCTGGGACATCAACTTTTTCACCGACCCGCGCGAAGGTGACCGGTTTGAGGCGCTGTTCG
>CAZJJT010000112.1:0-10688 GCA_964546395.1 uncultured Fibrobacterota bacterium | reverse complement strand
CAGTACGGCGAGAGCCAGAACATGACCGAATCTTTCCTGGCCTGGTCGGGCTTCGGGGGAGTGCCGGGGAGGTGTACGGTGTGGGTGGTATCGACGGGGCCCTCAGCGGGAAGCGCTGGAAGAGCACGGAGAGAATCGGCGGTTGTATCACTCTCTTCGGCCCGCTCCGCCGTTTCCGCCTCAGTCTGTGTCGTCGCCGCGGACTGCGGCACCCCTTGCCCCGCCACGGGCCCAAGCGCCAACAGGCACACCACCGCGCACGCATCACCCCGCTTCAGCATACTTCCATGACCAGCACAGTGTAGTCGTCTTCGCGGGTCTCCTTGGCCAACTCTGCGCGCAGCCACGGAATCACATCCTTGAACGGCATCGAGGCGCACGAAGCGAGCAGGTCGCGGAACGGGTCGATGCTCTGCGTGATGCTCTTCATCGAGGCGCCCTCGGGCGGCGCAAAGACCCCGTCGGTAAACAGGAAAATGCGCTCACCCTTGGTGCATTGGTAGGTGCGTTCGGTGAACGAGACGCGGTCGAGGATCCCCACGAGACTCCCGGGGGCGTCAAGCTCCAGTGTGTCTCCGCCAGGCTTGACCACGATGGGGCGGGGGTGGCCGGCACGAACATAGCGCAGTGTCCCTTCGGCCGAGTCGAATGTGCACCAGACACAGGTGAGATAGTGGCTCGTGCGGATGTTGCTGGCAATGTCGACGTTGATACGCTGCAGCAGGTCGCTTGACTCCAGTTCCTGGCGCGTGTGATGGTACAGCGACATCTTGGCCATGGTACTGACAAAGGCAGCGGGAAGGCCGTGCCCCGAGGCGTCGCCGATGAATATCCCGGTGCGGCCGTTGCGGAACGGTATGATGTCGTACATGTCGCCGCCAACCGACTCCACCGGCTGATAGAGCACATCAAGCAGCAGTCCCTCCACTTCCGGCAGCACCTTGGGCAGTACCGACTCCTGCACTTCACGCGCCATGTCAATCTCGGTCATCAGTGTCGCCTGCGCTTCGCGCAGCTCCTCCGACGTGCGCTCGAGGAGCAGGTTCTTGTTCTGGAGGCGGTCGCGGAGCTCTTCGAGTTCGGTGATATCGCGGACATGTTCCACCACCGCGGGTGGGGACTGCTGGTCGCGACCGCTGAACGGGAAGAAGGTCAGTGATATCCAGGCGTCAGCGCCCCCCGAGGGATGGGGAGAGTGAGTGACCACCTGCCGGTTGCGGCTGCGCAGTGTCTGCGGCATCCTGCAGTCCTCGCATGGCTCTGAGCTTCCGCGCAGTACCGCATAGCAGCGCTTCCCCAGGCACGACGAGTAGTCGCGGCCCACCAGCAGCGTGTAGGCACGGTTGACTCGTCGCAGCACGTACGAGCCGTCGATGACGGCCAGGGGGTCGTCGAAGGAGTCAAACGCATGTTCGAGATGGGTCTTGCTCTTGTAGATAGCACCGACCGGGAACGTGCGGTACAGCAGGTGGGCGATGGCCACGAGGACCGCAAGGCCGGCAATCGCCAGGACAAGGACGGTAGCAGGACTCATGGCAGCGCCTTCACCTTCTGCGTACGCGTTTCCTCGGCGTAGCTTACCCGAAGATACACCGGCATCACGTCCCGTGCGGTGGTCCAGCGGGGTGAGTCGGCCGCCTCGGCTGCCGCGGCGCCGGCACATGCAAGCCCGCGCGCCAAACCGCAGTCCTCGATTGCGCAGACGCCCTGCCGCGCGGCGAGCGGTGCAAACACAGTCGATCGCTGGTAGCCCATGGTATCGGTGAGCACGATGTCGTCGGGTTGTAGCGCCTCCATGAACGCTTCCCCCGTGCACACCGCGTCGGGTGTCAGGCGCTTGCGATCGCGCCCGCCGCTGAACCGTGCCCAGAACACTTCCCCGCGACGGGCCTCGAACGCCACCACCACGCTGTCGGCTTCCGCCGGCCAGGCCAGAGCGGCGCTCTGCAGCGAGGAGACCGGCAGGATCCGGGTAGCGCTGCCGAAGGCCAGGCCCTTGACGAATGCGATCGCGATGCGCAGCCCGGTAAACGAACCGGGGCCCACGGCCACACCGATTGCGTCGAGTTCCGCGGCTCCGACACCCTGCGAGTGGAGGAGGTGTCCGGCCGCCTGGGTGATGTGCTCGGCGTGCGCGTTGGCGCCGTAACGCGAGAGTGCCAGCGCGGGAGCGTTGTCATGGTAGAGCCCCAGGCCCATCTCGGTGGAAGAACAGTCGATACCGAGACAGAGGTTCACGGGGTGCCCGCGCGCTTCCGGGCCAGGGCGCCCGCCAGGAGGATATCCAGCAGCTCCTCGTAGGTACCCCCGGTCGCGGCAAACGAACGCGGGACGAGGGAGAGCGGGGTGAAGCCGGGGAGCGTGTTGATTTCGAGGACGTAGAGCGTGTCGTCGCGGACGATGATGTCCGTGCGGCTCACGCCGCTGCAACCGAGCAGGCGATGCACGGCAAGCGCGGTTGTGCCTGCCCGCTGGAGGGTGTCGGCCGGAAGCCGGGCCGGGACAATGTCGTCACTGGCGCCTTCCGTGTACTTGGCTGTGTAGTCGAAATAGGCGGAGCCGACAGGCCTGATCTCAACGATCGGCAGTATGCTTGTGTCCCCGTTCGGATAGTCGAGAACAGGGCACGATATTTCGGTCCCCTCGATTGTCGACTCCACGAGAACCACATCCGACTCCGCAGACAGCTCTCCGAGCAGTGCCCGAAGCTCATCGAGGTCCGCGGCACGACCCATCAGCCTGCTGGAGCCTGACTGCGGGCACTTGGCGAAGCAGGGGAAGCCGTGCTGGCCCCCGATGGCCTCAACGCTCACGCCCGGGTGCTGCCTGCCGTACAGAGAGAACGGGGGAGTGGCGATGCCCTGCTGGAGCAGCAGCCGCTTGGTGGCGATTTTGTCCATGCCGACACTGCTGGCAAACACCCCGGATCCGGTGTAGGGGATGCCGAGGGTGTCGAGGTACCCCTGGAACCTCCCGTCCTCGCCAAACTCGCCGTGAAGCCCCAGCAGCGCCACGTCAATCCCCTCCCACACCATCCCTGCGTCCGCGGGGCGGAACGGTCCCTCGAACCCGTCTGAGACCTTCGGGGACGTGCACTCGGCGACGGTCACCGGCTCGGAACCGAGGTCGCGGCAGAAGAACTGCATGTCGCGGCTGATCACCACGATACGCACCAGTTCATGCCGCCCAATCATGTGGCGTGCCATCTGCACGCCGGTCATAATCGATACCTCGTACTCGGCGGACGGGCCGCCCATCACCACTGCTACCTTCATTGTGCTCTCCGCTGCTCAGTGCTGCGACAACTCACCCGATCTTGTCAAACATCCACCCCTTCACCGCATCCAGCGCGATGCGTTCCTGCGCCATGCTGTCACGCTCGCGCACCGTGACGGTCTGGTCCTCAATCGTCTGCGAGTCGACTGTCACGCAGTACGGGGTTCCGATTTCGTCCTGGCGGCGGTAGCGGCGGCCGATGGCCCCCGTGTCATCGTAGAATACGCGCCAGTGCCGCTGCAGGTCCATGCCGTCACGGTTCACCAGCGGCAACACCGCTGCCTTCATGGGCGCAAGCCGCGGATGAAACTTCAGCACGGTGCGTTCCTCGCTGCCGCCCTCGGCGGTAGGGGCCTGCTCGACTGCGTACGCGGCGCTCAGAAACGCCATCAGCGAGCGCGTCGCACCTACCGAAGTCTCAATGACAAACGGGATGAACCGCTCCTTCGACTGATCGTCGAAGTACTCCATCTTCCTGCCCGAGAATTCCTGGTGACGTGACAGGTCGTAGTTGGTACGGCTGTGGATGCCTTCCACTTCCCCCCAGCCGAACGGGAATGCGTACTCGATATCGTAGGCGCCCTTGGCGTAGTGCGCGAGCTTGTCGTGCTTGTGCCAGCGCAGTTTCTCCGGCCCGATTCCCAGGTCCACAAACCACTGCATCCGCTGCTCGCGCCAGTACTCGAACCACCGGTCCTCTTCGCCAGGCTTCACGAAATACTGCATCTCCATCTGTTCGAACTCGCGTGTGCGGTACAGGAAATTCTTCGTGTTGATCTCGTTGCGGAACGCCTTGCCGATCTGGGCGATACCGAACGGGAGTTTCTGGCGTGTCGAGTTGACCACGTTCAGGAAGTTGGCGAAGATGCCCTGGGCGGTCTCGGGTCGAAGGTACACAACCGAACTGGTGTCCTCCATGGGCCCGACGTGTGTCTTGAACATGAGGTTGAACTGCCGCGCTTCGGTAAACGTTCCCTTGTTGCCGCACGCGGGGCAGGCCACATGCTCCTTCACTACGCTCTGCGCCGCCGCATCGTCGAGCATCCGCTCGGCGAAGTCAGCCACGATGGTCTCGTCGCGCTGCTGGCCCTCGTACCGGGCCGGGTCAAGCGCGCGCAAAACCGCCTTCTTGGCCTTCACCGACAGCTCTTCGAGCATGTTGTCGAGCCGGAACCGTGCCTTGCATTGGCGGCAGTCGACCATGGGGTCGGAGAAGTTCTCGACATGGCCCGAGGCCTCCCACACGCGCGGGTGCATGAGTATCGACGCGTCCAGGCCCTCGATGTCGGGCCGCAGTGTCATCGCGCGCCACCAGGTCTGCTTGACATTGTTGAGCAGTTCGACGCCGAGGGGCCCGTAGTCCCAGCAGCCGTTGAGGCCGCCATAGATCTCGCTGGACTGGAACACGAACCCGCGGCGCTTCGCGAGACTGACGATGGTTGCCATTGCGTCGGTACTGCCACCCTTGGCCATGCCCGTTACTGCTCCTTGGTTTGGGTCGGTGGAAAAGGGAGGACTGAGAAACGAGCATCAAGGATGCGTCCTGTCACATGCCCGCTCCTCGCTCCTGGATTCTCAGTCGGCTCCCTCACAGGTACTCGTTGAGGTTGCGTTTCATGCGCGCCGCTACCGGTTCGCGCGAGTTCACCCGCAGCTCGCCACCCGTGATCATCTCGAACAGCGTGATGTACCGGCTCGAAAGCTCAATTACCAGCTCTTCGGGTGCCGCGGGAAGTTTTTCGTCCTTGTAGGGGTCGCAGTGCTCCCGAAACCAGAGTCTGAGGAACTCCTTGTCGATGTTGTCCGGCTCCTTGCCGTGTGCGAAGCGCTCTTCGTAGGTCTCGGCCAGCCAGTAGCGCGAGGAATCCGGAGTGTGGATCTCGTCGATCAGGCAGATCTCCCCGTCGACCGTCCGTCCCATCTCGTATTTCGTGTCGACAAGGATCAGGCCATGACGAGCGGCGATCACCTGACCGCGCGCGAACAGGCCGAACGCCGTTGCCGACAGCGTGCCCCAGGTGCGTTCATCGATGATCCCGCGTTCGACTATCTCCTCAGCCGATATCGACTCATCGTGCTCGTCCGACTTGGTGGTCGGGGTGAGAATGGGCCTCTCGAATCTCTGGTTTTTCACCATGCCCTCGGGGAGTACGTTGCCGCAGAGAGTACGCACGCCCTTGGTGTACTGCGTCCAGGCCGACGTGCCCGTCGAGCCAGTCAGGTAGCCGCGCATGACAAACTCGATCGGGAACACCTCGCACTTGCGCGCGAGCGTGACGTTGGGGTCGGGGAGGCCGATGACGTGGTTCTGGACGATGTCCCGGGTCTGCTCGAACCAGAACGCACTCACCTGGTTGAGCACCTGTCCCTTGAACGGGATGTTGGCGATATTGCGGTCGAAAGCGCTGAGGCGATCGGTAACGACGAGCATCAGCCTGTCGCCCAGGTCGTAGATGTCGCGCACCTTCCCCCGCCGGCCCTTGAGGCCGAGGAAGGACGTGTCGGTGAGGCAGTTGCCCAGGTTTGCAGCGATGAGTTCGCGAGGTACCATTGCACGTGTCCTTCAGGGTATGCGTGAGAACCCAGGGCGTTCCGATGAGCGGAGAAAATACTCGAAAGCCGCACTCGGCTGAGCCGCGGCCGCCCGGCAACCTGGTTCGGGTCCTGGCGCCGCTGTCGGACGGCGTCAGGGCGTTGCGGAAGGCGCTGAAGGACGAAGGGGCAGCGTACCAGGTGCCGGACAGCTCGAGGAGCAGTCGGACGTGCGAGGTGAGTTCATGTATGCAACTCCACCGCGGACACCGACGCGGCCGGGAATGTCCACTCGCGGGAGCGGGGAAGCCTGGCCGTACGGGGCACGAACTCTTCCTTGTTCCAGGGGTAGAACTGGGCCCACGGGTCGACCGCAACCGAGTGCACCACACCACTCTTGACCGCAAGTCCCTCAAGCACAATCCGTGCCCTCACCGATCGGCCCATGCTGGTGTTGGCGACGTGGAGGAACACGCGCGTGCCGCGCCGGCTGGCCGTGATATCCAGCAGCGTCGGGGCTTTCGTGACACTCACCGCCTCGGTGCCCTTGTACCTGCCCCACAGGCTCATCAGGCGTGCCACCGGCATGAGATACGCGACATACCCGGGTGTGGTCAGCATGACCGCGTTGTTGCCCCAGCGCGTGCCGCAGAAATCGGCGAGCGTGGCAATCTTGAGTATGTCGCCATTGCGCTGGTAGAGGTTGAGGATGCGGGCGTAGCTGACCGCCACGGCCCAGGAGGCCAGCAGGTCGCCGCGGTTGCGGCCGCGGAACGAGTAGTGGCTCTCGGTGAGGGCGAGAGGCATGCCGAACGGCGCTGCCTGCGCGCGCATGTCTGCAAGTTTACGGGCGGCGAACGATGCCCCGGTCATCAGGTGCTCCCACGTAGCGGACGGGTCTCGCCGGAACTGCTCGTCACCGTACGGGGGGTGGTTGCTCAGCGTCGAACCGTAGCCGGCGTGGTACGCGATGTAGTCGAGGTGTTCACCGGCGCGTTCGAGCATGCGCGGGGCCCAGCCCGAGTCGCCCCACCCGATGAATCTCAGGCCGGGATCGACTGCGCGCATGGCCTTGGCGAACGCGATGGTCCGCCGGGCCGCGGTGTCGCACTGGTAGCCCTTGGGGTCGTAGGAAGTCTCGTTGCCGATCTGCCAGAGCTTCAGGTTGAACGGCCGGGCCGCGCCGTTGCGTGTGCGTTCGCGGTTGGACGGGTTGTTGCAGTAGTCAACCCACTCGGCCGCTTCACGGGGCCCCGCGCTGCGCACCCCGCCCTTCGGCGGCCGCGCCCAGTGCTGCCGCCCGTCCGACTCGAAGTTGACACAATAGAACGGTTCGGCCCCGACTTGCCGGGCGAAATCGACGAACTCGTGGAGACCGACCTGGTTGCTTTCGATCCCGCCCCACAGGAGGTTGTGCATGGGGACGCGTGTGGCGCGAGGGCCGATGCCTTCCCGCCAGCGGTAGTAAGAGCTGAGACACCCGCCGAAGCGGAGCAGGGAGGGTGCGAGTTCCTTCGTCGTTTCCACCACCGAGGGGCGCCACTCGTCCTTCATGTGGTCCCACATGGCTTCCACCGAACCGTCGGTGACCCCCAGCGGCTCCATGAACTGCATGTAGAGCCAGGGGGAGAGCTTGAAGCGGGGGGTGGGGTCGACAACAACTGCTGCGCTGGAACGGGGCTGTGGAATCATAGCACGAAATCTACCTGGTTGCGGCAGGAAACGCATTGGGGGATGGGGGTATCCAATTGGATTTATGTTGTGTAGCGGACTGCGAAGTATCTTTGCCCACTCCACGACTATGTCAGAACGCACCGCGTTTCTCTCCAGTACTGAACGTGAGCGGGGCGCCCGGGCCTACCAGGCCCATGCCTTGTTCAACGGTGCCGGGTTTACCTTCCTCGCTGACACGACAATCGCCCTCATGGCGGTCGGGCTGGGTGCCACCAACACGCAGTTGGGGTTTCTCAGCTCCGCCATCCACCTGAGCGGCTTCGTGCTGCCCTTCGTGCCCGTGCTTTTCGCCGGGATGAACATCGCCAACGTGTACTTCTACACCTGGCTGGCGCGCGGACTTGTCTGCCTCTTCTACTTTGCGGTACCGTTCCTCAACCCCGGTCCCGGACTGACACTGCTGCTGGGGGTGTACACCGCGTTCAGTCTCACGCGTGCATTCGGTGCAGCCATGGCCGGACCGGTTCAGCGGGCCCTTACCACCCGGGCTACCCTCGGGGTGCTCCTGGCGCGCCTGTCGGTGCGGTTCAACGTGTCCGCGCTTGGCGCCCGCATTGTCGGTGCCGCGATCCTGCGGGTACCGGCCCTTGCGGGCATGGCGGGACTCATGGTCCTCGAGGCCTGCGGCGTTGTCACCAACACCATCTCCGCACTCTACCTCAGGCGTCTGGGTGTGCGCGACCGCGTCGAGCGCACGGGCGGAGCGGGCGTGCTGAGCACTTTCGCCGCCAACATCCGTCGTCCGGGCGTGCTCAATGCCCTGCTGCTGCACTGGACCACCATCCTGGGTGGTATCATGCTGTCGTTCGTGGTGCCGTTTCTCAAGCGAACTGCCATGCTTTCCGACAGCCGCGTCTTCGCCTACACCATCGGCGGCACTCTTTCGGCAATTGCGGCCGCGCAACTGGTGACCCCTTTTGCCGATCGTCTGGGGAGTGCGACGCTGCTGGTGCTCAGCTACGGCGCGTCTGCCGCATTGGCAATGGTGTGGGTGTTCGTGCCACCATCGCTTGCACTGTGGTGGTACGTCGGTCTGGGGGCGGCGACGGTGTTCTGCATGTCGGTCGGGGGGCTTGCGGTCAGCCGTGTACTGGTCAGCTCCATGCCCGAGAGCAACCGCGTGGGCTACACGTCGATGTACAGCTTTGCGGGTGCACTGGTGGCACTTGTCGGAGGACTGCTGGGTGGTGTGTTGACCGACCTGGGCGCGAACGTGGTTCTGCCCCTGGCCCATGCCTACAGCTTCGCCTTCGCGGCCGCTTCGGCGCTGTTGCTTACCGCTGCGCTGGTCGGGCTGCGGACAAGGAGCAGTGGGGAGGGCACGGTGAGAGATGCGGCAGGGATCCTGCTCTCGCCGCGCAACCTTCGCGACTTCCTCGACCTCTATCAACTCGACACCACGCGCGACCCGGCAAAACGGGAGAGCATCCTTGCGGCAATCGAGCAGAGTGACACCGACCTCGCCACGGCCGAGATCGGCAACCGCCTGAAGAGCCCGCAGACTGCCGACCGCGAGCGGGCCCTCAAATCGCTCTTCTCACACCCGCGCCCCGAGCTGGTGAGCGAGATCATCGCCGAAGCGTCCGACAGGCACTCGTACCTCAGGTCAACCGCGCTCTTCGCACTGGGCGCGTATCGCACGCCCGAAACCGAACGCGCACTGCTGGAAGCGCTCGATGACCCCGACCCGGTGGTACAATCCTCGGCCGCAAAGTCGTTGGCGCGTATCGGCGATACCACAACGCTGGTGCACGTGGACGAGCGCGCGCAGACTCCTGACCTGCCGGTCATCTGTCGCATCAACTACGCCATCGCCCTCTGTCTCATGGACCCGGCCGGCAGTCACCTCGAACGCCTCTTTGCCATGGCGCCGCCCGAGCTCGGGTACCGAGGCAGTCAGGCGGTGCTCTCGACCTACGCGCGGTTCCTCGAGATGGCGCCGTTGCTCTCCGATTTTCTGCACCAGGAGAATATCGAGCGCGGTACCGGCATGGCGCAGTTGCTCGAAGAAGCGCGGGAGTTGCCCGAGTTCCTTTCGTTTGAGCCCGAAGGGTTGGAACTGTACCAGGCGGGCTACCACCCGGCAGTCTGGACCTGGTGCCGAGACCAGCTTTCCTCACGCCGTGCGCGACTCTCGGGCCCCTCGCTCTCTCTGGCGAACGCCGTGCGGGACTGGGACCTGAAGCGCGTGGATGACACCAATACGGTGGCGTGTGTCTATTTCACCTACCAGATACTGAAAGGTCGGTGACAGGTGTTGCGTGCAATGCATGGGTGGGCTGCCCGGGACCCTCGGGGGGATCGCTGTCGACATCTCTGCCCAGTCGTGACACTACTCACGGTCTGTCTGGCGGTCACAGCGTTGCGCTCTGCTGAGAGCGACTCGCTGCAGCCCGACGCTGCCGTCGTGGATGCGGTGGCGGGCCAGGTCCGCCTTGCCTGCTGCGACAACGCAACAATCGCCGGCGCGATGAAGCGCCGTGACAAGGCGTGTCTCATCGCGAGCCATCTGTACCAGTTCGTGCGGTGGCGTTCGTCGGTGGACAGCACGGTCGCAGGCGTGCTGGACGATACGCGTGCGCGTCTGGCTGGGTTCTCCGACACGGTCACCTACGCGGTCGATACCACGGGGTGCTCCTGGGCGGGGCGCGGGCGGGTGCAGGTCTGCGCATACGTTCACGGCGACTGCGGGCTGTGCAAAAAGGTGGTGGGGGACCTGTATGACTCAGTGACAGTGGGTACACTGGGTGCACGTGCCCGACTTCTCACCAAGCCCTTCGGCAGCGGGCTGGGGGAGCGGGCCCTGGTGGTGGCACAGCAGCACGGGAAGTTCTGGGAGCTGTTCGCGCTGCTTCGCCCGGTGAAAGTGCGCTTGACTGCGGATATGCTCTGCGACATGGCCGACAGCCTCGGCATTGGCGGCAGGGCGATGCGCAAGGGCCTGACCGACCCATCCGTGATCGCCGTCTGTGAACGCAGTACCGAGGAAGCGCGGGCCAATGGGGTGACGGTGACGCCAACCCTGTTCATCGACAACCACCGCTACGCCAGCTTCAAGAATCCTGAATGGGTCACGGATGGGGTAGGGGTGTGGTGGGCGGGGGGGTGCCGGCGGTAGGCACGCCCTCTCCAGTCGAGACCAAGGT
>CAZJJT010000111.1:6378-10764 GCA_964546395.1 uncultured Fibrobacterota bacterium | reverse complement strand
CAACAATGACACGGCGTAGTTGGTAAATTACTTAATGAGGATCAACGCATGCACGGGGGGGGGGGTGGGCCCGCGCTCAGTGGGAACCGTACTGACCGCACACCACGGTGATATCGTCGTGCTGCGGGGCCACTCCCTGGAACTCCCGGATCGCCTTCACCAGTCCGTTCACTGTCTCAGCGACGGACGCCTCGCGCGTGTCGCTCAGGACCTCCAGAAGCCGCTTCTCGCCGTAGAAATCGCCCGAAGGGCTCGCGGCCTCGGTTACGCCGTCCGTGCATACCAGCACCCGGTTGCCCGGCTGCAGCTCGAAGGTCTCGTCCCGTACCCGGCCCGAGAACTCCTCGCCCGGGAGGAACCCCAGGGGGACCCCCGGTGGCTTGATACGCGTGATTTCGCCGTTCTCCGACACTACGAGCAACGGAAGATGCCCCGCATTGGCGCAGCGCACCTTGCCCTCGCGCCCCGTACGCAGCACCAGCGCCGTCAGGAACATCTCCGGCGGAAGCTCTCCGAGGAGCAGGTTGTTGAGCTCCAGGAGCATGTCGCGCGGCGTCGGGTCGGCCGGGAACAGCGTCTTGCAGAACCCCTTCAGCATGCTCACCACCAGGGCCGCCGATATTCCCTTGCCGGTCACGTCCGCCACCACCCACGTCACTCCGTCCTCGTGCTCCACGAAATCGTAGAAATCGCCGCCCACCTCCAGGGCCGGCTGGAACGCGAGCGCCCAGTGCATTCCCCCCATAACCGGGGTCGGGCGTTTGGTGAAGATCTGCTTCTGCACCCGCTTGGCCGCGAGAAACTGACGCTCCGTGGCGGCTTGTGAGGCTTCCAGTGTCCGCATGCGTTCCCGCTGAACGACGGTCTCCAACGCCCGCGCGAAGAACTCCAGCGTGCTGACGTGCTCGTCCCGCAGGGTGTTCGGGGCCTGGAGGTTGTCGCACAGCAGGATAGCGATCATGGTGCCCGTATCGAACACCGGCACCCCCAGTATCGACCGTACTTCCTGCTGCTGCATCGTGTGACCCCACTCCCGCGAGTCCAGATGGAGCGCATCGTGAATCAGGATACCCTTACCGGCCTCACGAACCTTGCGCGCGAAGGTCTTGCTCATGACGAACTCGCGCGTAATACCGCTCTTGGTCTGCGTGAACCACGGTTCCATGTCACCCGACGCACTCAGGCGCAACAGGCACAGGCGTGTCACGGGTAGCGCCATGAACAACGTCTCGAGACACTGCTCCACCATGCTGGACGAGTCCTCGCTCACGATCTTCTGAATCGCAAGCATGCACTGGAACAGGCTCTGAAACTGCGCCCGGTCGCTCCCCGTGGCCATCGACTCCGACTCGCCGTCCTTGCCCACAACCGTCAGGTGCTGCCGTGCCTCCTCGCTCATGTGCACGCGAAACACGCACGGACCCACGGCAATGACGTCACCATGCTGCAGCACCGCGGTGGGGAGACGCTCACCGTTCACAAACACGCCGTTGGTCGACTTGAGGTCCTCGACGCTCAGCACCGTGCCGTCCCACAGCAGTCTCGAATGGACACGGCTTACGTTGGGTTCAGGAAGGTGGATCTCGCACTCGGGGTCACGGCCGAACCGGAACTCACCGGGTGCCTCGATGGCAAACAAGGAGCCCTTGCGGCTCGCGGTCATGAAATGGAGACTGACCGGCGCGGTGCCGGCTTCGGTCTCAGTCTGCTCCGACACGACTGCCCCCTTCGACAAACACGTACCATATACTACAATATGGGCTCAGGAATGTCACCTGTAACGATGCAGGGACGGATGCCCCTTCAGCGTGTCAGTTCAGTGTGAACACGTGCGTGACACGGGGGCCGCTCAGGGCAGTCACGCGGACGCAGAGGAGTGTCCGGGGCAACGCGAAGGCAAGCGGAGTCGTCGTGGTCCCGGCCATGGCGGTCACGCGGCCGACACAGCGCCCCGACAGGTCGTGGAACGCAACGTCGAGCGGGCCCACAGCCGCCGTCGGTATCTGCACCATGCGCCCGTCGGCACCGGTGAACCGGAGCAGTCCGGATGGGCTCGACCGGGAGGCAGTGCGGTTGACGGTGACCGAGTGCGTGTCGCCCACCAGTCGCAGCGAGTCGGCACCCACACGCACGACAAGCGTGTCATACCGCGGGTCCCAGGACACTGCGGCGCGGAATGTGTCGGGCGCCCAATACGTAGTGGTACACCCCGGTATCACCGCCGAGCGCAGCACTGCCGCCTGCAGCTCCACACCCCCGCCGCTTACCATGAGTATGACCACCGAGTCGGCGAGCTGGATCCCTCCCACCGAACTGTGCACGTGCGGCAACGCCGGGCCCAGGGTGTCGCCCTGAAGGCTGAATGTCAACTGGCCGAGAACGCCGTCGCGCCGCACGGTGACGCCCGGCACCTGCGTGTTGCCGTCCGCGTCCTGCACCACCAGTGTCACCATCCCGCTCCCGAACAGGCACGGCACAGCGTTGACATAGGGGCCGAGGGTGTCGGGGTACACGTTGGCAAGGACCGTGGCGCTGTCGCGCCAGGTATACAGCGTGCGGTTCCATGCCGTGTCCAGCAGCTGTATTGCCGAACCCGTGGGGTGCGCAATCCGAACGGCAGAATGGTAGGCCGCGGTTCCGGCCGCGAAACTCCGCCAGGCCATGCCCTCGCGAATCAGCACCGTGCCGTTCTCGCCCACCGCCCAGTCGCGTGCGATACCGAGGAGTGCTTCCGTCGACGGTTGCCCCTCGAGTACCAGGCTCGTGCCCTGCACCTCGTACACCTGCCCCGAACGCGTGGCCGCACGTCCGTCACCGCACGCGCTCAGCGTCTGCGCAGAGTCGATGTCGGCAACCTGTTCCGCTCCCCACACAGCACCGTCAAACGACACGTGGCGCGCCATGCCGCCGGGGCCGACAAGCCACACCCCCCCGTCGTCGCCCCACAGCGTGTCGGCATCGCCGAAGATTCCGCTGACAGCCTGCGCCGTGTTGGCGGCCGAGGGGGTGATCATCGAGATTCCGGTGATGCCGCCATTGAGCGTGGCAATCGTGTACACCTGCACGAGGGTCGGAGTCACTCCCACGGCAAGCAGGATCGCGTCGGCGCGGAACTGCGGGTGGTTGACAACGTAGAACGGCATGCCCGCGGCGCTCACCGGAAGCGTGCGTGGCGTACCCACGGTCAGTGAGGGTTTGCCACAGAACGACGGGGCCTGCTGCCAGGAGATATCGCACAGGTGCAGTGAGCCGGATGCGGTTGAGAACACCGCCCAGGAGACGGGGTGGCTCGTCGCAACACTCACGCGGTGCGGCGACAGCGCGCACACCGTGTCGGGTACCACGATCCCGGTGCTGCTCAGCACCGAATCCCACGACATGCCGCGCACCGTCGGGTGAAGCAGGACGAAGTGCGCCTGGTCGGCAGGGCACTGCGCCGCCACGGCCCGCAGCACAAGGAGGGCCCCAAGGCACGCGCCCGCCGTCCGGCGGAGCATGCGCCGCCGCGGGGCCGTTGCGCGTGCGCCCGAGCGTGCTATGGATAGTACAGCCATACGCCCTTCGTTTCGCTCTCAGTTGTACTCTCGCCACCGGCAACGACGACGCTGTTGGCGAACGCGCACGCGCTCAGGCTCTGCACCGCTTCCGGCAGCGCAAACGACGTGGTCCAGTAGCTCAGCACCGGGCGCAGAACGGTCACGCTCGACAACGGCTGCGCCGGGTCGACAAACCGCGATGAGGTCCCCCCGAGCATGTATATGGACGCTTCGTGTACCACTGCCGCGAAACTCATCCGGGGCTGCGGGAGTGAGGGGCCCGACGACACGGTGTGCGATACCGTGTGGAACACCTCGGTGGTGGCCAGGACGCGAGCGTCGAAGAAGCTCTCGCCGGGCCCGCCCTGGCCGCCGAGGACCACGATCTCTTCGTCCATGACGACCGCTTGGTGGTAGGCGCGCGTGGAGGCCATCGTAGCCACGTGCTCCCAGGTATGCATCGAGGGGACCCAGCGGTCAATTGCGCTGCTCAGCACGAACGCCGAGCCGTTGTCGTAGATACCGCCAATGACGTAGACCGCGTTGCCGACCACACACGCGGCCATCGCGAAGCGAACCGAGGGCATCGTGTCCGGCAGAAGCGACCAGAGCCCCGTGAGCGGGTCGCGCACCTCGATAGTGTTGTGGTCGCGGCCGTTGCCCCGCCCGCCAATCGCGTACAGCGTGTCTCCTATTGCCACCACGCAGTGGTCAAACCGCGGCACACACAACGGTGCTGCACTGTCCCAGGGAAGGCCGGGGGCGGCGCAGGTCTCCACGGTCGCGAGCGCGGTCGGTGCGGCCACCGAAGGGTACGGCTGCGGAAGGTCGTACAGGCCACCCACCATGA
>CAZJJT010000111.1:0-6368 GCA_964546395.1 uncultured Fibrobacterota bacterium | reverse complement strand
TGCCAGCGCCGCGCACCGGCGGGCCGTACGAAGCGAGTCGGCCGGAAGGACGATGTTGTGCGGCACAATCTCGCCGCCCACCCGCACGTTGACCGTCGTGTCCCACACGTCCCCGCCGTCGTCGGTCACTTCCACGACCACCGGGTGCACGCCCTGCGAGTCGATTGCGATCTGCGCGGTGTCGCTTGCCACGGTGTCGGGCACGAGCACCCGCTCCCGCACCTTCCCCGCCGAATCGTGCGAATCAACATACCAGGCAATGTGTACGTTGCGGCGGCCGTGGTTGGTGCACCGGGCAACCATGCGGAACGATACGCCCTGCTGACTGCTGTCCAGCTTGCTGACCGCGAACGTGGTGCGGATGTGCAGCGGTGACACTGCCGTCACCGAGGCGGACGCCGAGGCGGAGAAGTCGCTCAGGTTCCCGGGAAGGTCCTGGCTGCGCACGTGGTAGACCACGACGCGGTCGCGCGGGTCGAGCAGCCCCGCGCACGCGACGTGCGCGAACGACGTGTCGTTCAGCAGTGCCTGTGTTACCTCAAAAGGCGTGCCGGATCCAGTGTCGACGAAGACGCGGTACCCGCGGATATCGGAGACTTCGACCGGTTCCCACCAGAGCGTCGCCGTGCCTGTCGCCGTGTCGTAGGAGACACCACGCAGCAGCGGCGCAGGAGGAGGCCCGTCGGGGTCCACCTCCAGGGCACACGGCCCCACGGTGACAGTCTCGTCAGGGTGCACTACCACGTCACGCACGGTCACACTCGTGAACCCGGCCAGCGATACCACCAGCCGGTAGATTCCCGGCGGGACATTCGATATCACGAAGTTCCCCGCCGAATCGGTCCAGGCGGCGTAGGAGGTGCCCGGGATATAGACCTGGGCCCCGCTGCGGTCCGTGCGGTCAAACGCCACCGTGCCCGCAATGCGCCCCGGCGCGTACATCGTGTCAGTGCGCACGAAACCAACCGGGATCTCGTACGAGCCGTCGAGCAGCACCAGCAGCGAGTCGGCCGTGTAGCGGTAGACAATGCTGTCGGCATTCACGGAGGGGAGCAGTGCGACCAGTTCGCTGTCGCCCAACACCGATTCCACCCGGTAGGTGCCCGCGCTCATGCCGTCGAGAAGGTATGCGCCGTTGCCGTCGGTGAACGTCGCGTACGGTGAGGAGTCACTGCCGGTGGCCAGCACCGCAGCCCCGCCGACCGGCGCGCCGAGCGAGTCGACAAACCGTCCCATGATCCCGACGGTCTCGGTGCCGCTGCCGCCGCCCATCGAAACCGGGCCGGACCCAGTGGAGCTGCACTGCGGAAGCAGCGTTGCCACGCCCGCGAGTGCTGCCGCAATGAGGGTGCGCCTTCTCACACCTGCTCGTCCCTGGTGTCGGTAAGCGGGAAGATCTGCAGATTGTACTGGTACACTCGGTCGACCTCGTGCGGATCGTTCTTGACTATCTCAAGTATCTCTCGCCGAAGAGCATCCAGTTTCTCTTTGATCTCTTTGTACGTCGACGCCGACATGCTCAGGGTCAGGGTCGACACGCTCCGCCGGTCGTGCGGGAACCGGTCCATCGACTCCTTGGCCAGATCCATCGTCGCCAACTGGAAATTATGTACTGCCACCAGTGGCACGTGTGGTTCGGATGTGACATTCTTCTCGGTCAGTTCGTACACGCCGTCCTCGCGCGTGCGGATAAGGCCCAGCCGCAGAAGCAGGTCGACAGCGGTCTTGGCCTCGGAGGGCTTGATGTACGGCCGGACGCGGTGGGCCAGGTCGGCGTAGTCACCCTTGAACGGGTAGAAGTTGAGCAGTTCGCGGATCGCGACGTAGTACCACTTGTCGAAGTACTCGTACTGGTCGGCGGCAAGCCTGCCGACCTTGGTCTTGCGCATTGACAGCAGCTTCTCGTACGCAAACTTCTTCTGGTTGTGCTGCTTGGCCTGGTCGTACTGCACCATGGTCTGGAAATACTCGGTCTCGCGCGGAGAGAACTTGAACAGTTCGGCGAACTTGAACCCGATTTCGGCCGAAATGTTGCGCTTGCCCTGCAGGATGTTCGTGAGGAACCCCGCGGACTTGAACCCCACCTTCGAGCCGATATAGCGGTACGAGAAGAACGGTTTCTCGGCACGGTGGTGCTCGTACAGATCACGCAACAGCTGACGGTAGTCAGTGTAGTCGAAAACATGTGGTGCAGCCATGGTTCCCCCGAACTCTATGCCTATTATACGACTGAACGGGGCTGGAGTGCCAGTAGGGGTTTGCGAATGGCCCGGATTCTGTTTACGCCAAGAAAACAGAGACTGGCTCATTGGGTAGGGGCTAGGCGCCCCTAAGACCCAGCTTGGAAAGTAACGATACCGTAGCCCAGCCCCCCGGCCGGGCTGTTTGGGGCGCCCGACCACCCCCCACACTTGGGGGGACGAGGCGACTCAATCGCACAAATGTCATGAATACTTACGGCATATAGTTATGATAATAGTCATATATATCAAGCGGTTATACTGACAATCGTATTGTAGTATGTATTCGTAAGAATACAAGAAAGATGAGAAACAGCTTGACATCGTGGCCGGGTCACGCTATATTTACGCTGGGTACGAAGCAGGCGCATACCGAAAAGAGAGCAGGAGGGGGTCAGCATGTCAACACGGAAACTGGGCGCGTATGTGGTCATGGGGTTGGGGGTGCTGGGACTGCTGGTGGTGCAGGCTGCGGGGCAGTCTGCACCGGTCCCGGTTCTTACGATCGACGGGACGGTGTACGAGGATGTCGGGCCGCTGGATATGGTTCGGCTTGTCCCCGGCGCAACAGTCTACCTGCAGGTACCCATGGAGATCGGCCCCATCCTCGACTCCGGCGGCTCGATCGCCCTGCTCTACGAATTTCCCTATCTTACCATAGATTCGGTCACGTCGGATGGCTCCGGCCGCTACGCATTCTCCGGGCTGGCGCCCGGCGCGTACCGCCTGGGCTTCTCCCACGAGGCCTACCAGTACAAGCAGGTCTCACTGACGCTCCAGGCAGATACGACGGTCAACGTCTGGTTGCTGCCGAAGGGAGCCGTGGGCGGTGTGAGCGGCGTGGTTACCGAGAAATGCCCGGACGGATGGGTGTGTCTGTGGAACCCGCCGGTGGCAGGCTGCACGGTCGAGGTGCAGATCGCCATGTACATCTGCATGTACGCCGGTCTCGACAAGTCGGCCGCACCAATTGTGCCGGCCCCGCAGACCCTCCGCGCGGTCACCGATTCGCTGGGCCGCTACCGTATCGACAGTGTCCCGATCTACGAGTCCTACCCCTGCCAGGGATACAGCTACTCGGTGAAAGCGACGAAGGCGGGCTACGCCGATGCCTACCAGCCGTTCGTGCCCGAACTGCTCATGACGGTCACGGCCAACGTCGAAATCGAACGCCTGTTGTCGGCGGCCGCGCCGCTCGCCCGCACTTCACCGGTCTCCTCGGCGGCCGTGCGCGTGGAAGGCGCCTCTGTTGTCGTCGATCTGCCCCGGGCCCAGTCGGTGAGTGTCGAACTCCTGCAGCCCAACGGGCGGCGGGTTGACCAGGGGTCGTACAGCAGGTTCCTCACGGCCGGCACGAGTCGTCTCGATATCGGTTCTGGAAACGCTCCGGGTGTGTACCTGGTGCGCGTGACTGTCGATGGGGTGGCGCATGTGCTCACGGTGCGGATGGGATCGGGGGCAGGCCGATGAGGTATCGCACACTGCTTGTGGTTGCGGCACTGGGCGTGATGCAGGCGCACGCGCAGATTGTCATCGGCGGCTATCCGCGGCTGGATGTCAGCCCGGCGACACCGGTGGCAGGTGACGAAGTGAGCATCCAGGTGGTCAACGGCATGCACAGCAACTCATGTGTGCCGGCGTACAGCGACACCGCAGTGCGCATCGAGATCTCACCACTGGCAATCTACCCGCCTCAGTACAGCGTGCATGTCAGGTATGTCGAGAGCTGGCCGAGCCAGGGCGACTGCATGGCGGTCATGACCGAGTACGGCCCGTCATTCGACCTCGGCGTACTCGCGTTGGGCAGCTACTACGTCTATGACGGCGACAGTCTCGTGGGAACATTCGCGGTGGCGGATCCCTGCTCGGTGGGCGGCACGGTGTACAACGATGTGGGTAACTCGCGGATGATGGCGGTGCCGCAGGACAGTGTCATGGTACGTATCGCCCCCGACTACTCGATCTACGTACTCGACGCCAGCGCACCCATTCCTTTCCCTGGCAGCCAGTACCGTGACTCAGCACTCACCGACCGCAACGGCACCTTCATGTTCCCGCGTGTGCCGCCGGGGCTGTACCGCCTGTCGTTTGCGAAGAAAGGGTTCATCACCCAGGCGTTCGGACTGAGCGTGACCGAGGATACGACGTTCCTGATTCGGCTGATCCCCGAGGGCGTGCGCGCGACCATCCACGGCACGGTGGCATCGGCGTGCAGCAACGGGCCCGACACCGTGTGCCTGCAGCCCTCACCGATGCCCGGGTGCACGGTATGGGCCATGCTGTCGTGCGACAACGTGTACGTGCCGATGGGTGTCGACGCGCCGATACTGTGTGAGCGCTGGGTGGCAGTGAGCGACTCCCTCGGCCGCTACGTGTTTGACAGCCTGCCGATCACGCGCAGTGGCGAATGGGCCAACGTGTCGATTTCGGTGCAGGGGTTCGCGGTGCAGTCGGTCGACACCGTTGTAGCGTACGGGTTTCCGACCACGGTGGACTTCGTGATGTACCGCTCTGAGCTCCCCGTGACCCGCCGGTCCGGGCTGGATACGCATGGCGGTGCGGCGGTTGTGCGCACGGCAGGGGCCGGACTCGTGGTCGTTCGGGCCGGTACGGCCCAGCGGGTGCGCATGGAAGTGTTCGGGCTGGACGGGCGACGTGAGCCGGGCAGCGTGCGGGAGGAGTGGGTGAGCGCGGGAACGCACACACTCTCTGTCGTGCGCAGCCGGGCCTCGGGTATGCGCCTAGTGCGGGTGAGCGTTGACGGCACACAGCACACGGTTGTGGACGGTGTGAGCAGATAGGAACAGGAGGAGGCGCCCATGAAGTCTATATTCCAGTATCGTGACTACCGTCAGTTTCTCTACGATTTCTATCACTACAAGAAGCTGACGAACCCGTACTACTCGTACCGGTTGTTCTCGATGAAGGCGGGATTCCGCGCACCCAACCTGCTGAAGCTGGTGATGGACGGGCAGCGCAACCTGACTCGCGAGAGCACCGAGAAGTTCACGCGTGCGCTGAAGCTGAGCGATGCGGAGGCGACGTATTTCAGCGAACTGGTGTACCGCAACCAGGGCCAGTTCCCGGTACGGCGCGGCGTGCGTCGCGAGCACACGGTGAGCGGCACGGTCATGAGCGGCGTCTTCAGCGCGGCGGTCTGAGAACGGGGAAGTGATGCGGCCGGTTGTCGAATACATGAACTACCGCGAGTACCTGCGCGACTACTACGAGGAGCGCAAGGCCGGCAGTTCGCCTTTTTCCTACCGTCTGTTCTCGGAGATGGCGGGGTTCAAGGCCCCCAACCTTCTGAAGCTGGTCATTGACGGCACGCGCAATCTCACCAAGCAGAGCGTGCTCAAGTTCGCGCGGGCGCTGCGGCTGAACCGCCGTGACGCAGAGTATTTCGAGGACCTGGTCTTCTTCAACCAGAGCGAAACGCTCGAGGACAAGAACGAGTATCTGCAGCGGGTGATGAAGGTGCGGGGGAGCAACGATCCCAGGAAGATCGAGCAGTCGGAGTACGAGTACTATTCGGCGTGGTGGCACCCGGTGGTGCGCGAGCTTGTGGTCGCAGTCGATTTCGGCGGAGACTACAAGCGCCTTGGCGCCATGGTGGTACCGGCGATCAGCGCGGCCGATGCGCAGAAATCGGTGGAGTTGCTGGTGCGCCTGGGGTTCATCCGCAGCAACGCCGCGGGGCGCTACGAACAGGCCGCTGCCACGCTCAGCACAGGCGTGCGCGTGCGCTCGGTGGCGGTAGCCAACTACCACCGGGAGATGATGAAACTCGCGGCTGAGTCGATCGAGCGGTTCGACGCTGGCACGCGCGATATCACCAGCCTTACCCTTGGCGTGTCGGAACAGACACGAGCCATAGTGGTAGAGAAGGTGCGGCAGTTCCGCAGGGAACTGCTGGCGATAGCTGAGGCGGAGACGCACCCGCAGCAGGTCGTGCAGCTGAATTTTCAGGTGTTCCCGCTGAGCAAGCGCTTCCCGGGGAAGGAGGAGACGCCGTGAGACGATCCGGGTGGTGCCTGACGGTATGCCTCATGGGGGCGGCGTTGCTGCTCCCGCGGTGCTCTTCGGACCAGATGGCGGGCGGGACCGAAACCGGTAACCCCGAGCTCA
>CAZJJT010000110.1:0-10765 GCA_964546395.1 uncultured Fibrobacterota bacterium | reverse complement strand
GCAACACGTGGTGGCCGGAGTAGGGGGTGACAGCGGGCGATACCGCAACCCCTGGGCCGGCAAGACGGCCGGCGTCGGGGGAGAAGGGGAACGAGCGGTGCCAGTAGTCGAGTATGGACGCAACGGCCTGGTCGTGCTGCCGCGTCTCGAGCAGCCCGGAGCCAAGCAGCAGGGCAGTGATGATTGGGTCGACACTCGCCAGACCATGCGTGGCGCACAGACGGGCAGCTCTGGCACGTACGCCCTCACGGAGTTCATCGGCATGGCGTCGGTACCGCGAGCTGTCGCGGCCCAGCATGTCGCGCCATGCGCACATGGCTTCACAGGAGTCAAGGAACCATAGCACGAGCGGGAGGTCGGCAAACCCTTCAGGGCCCTGATAGGCCCAATCCACGAAGGCCCAGGCGAACCGCGAGGAGTCCATGGTAGCTGTGGCCGTGTCGACTGCATCCGCAAGCGCCCGGTGGTTGGCTTCGGAGTGGTCCGCGAGTTCATGCAACAGTGAGGTGTCGCCCGTGAGCTGGCTGTAGCGCACACACGCGCGAGTCCACTGCGCTGCGTATCCAGGCAGGGCGAGCTGCTCCGACGGCGGGAGGCTGCTGACGAGACCGCTGTCACATGTGCATCCTGCGGCATGCACAAGCGCCTGCCGGATCAGCCGAAGGTCGTGCCAGCACACCGATGCCGTCTCGAGAGCCACGACAGCGTCTCCGAGCCACTCCCCGCGCTCGCGTACCGGTGTGTCGACAATGGCATCCTCGGCGCAGGCTCGGAGCGTCTCGACTCCACAGGCCCATATCTTGTTGAGCACCGGGTCGCTGCACTCAAAAGCACCTTGCGGCGGGCCGAAGTACCCACGTTCGTGGAACCCAACCACAGGGGGTGGCGCGGGAGCAGCAGACAGCACGTGTACTTCGACGTAGCGACCAGCGCGTGGCAGACGCGAGGAGAAGACCTGTCGGCCTCCGCGGGCCACGTAGTGGTCGACCGTACACGACGGTCCTGCCGAGAGCGGAATCACGGGCGCCACGCGCCCGCGTGTCAGTCGTTCACCGAGGGCGATCTCTACGACCGTACCGGCCGGGAGGTCGGCGTCGAGCACCACGCGCCCCAGTCGCACCCGTCCGAGATCGTACTGCCACCACGAACCATCCGGTTGCTTGTCGGCAACGTCGCGGTCGCGAAGGTAGAAGCGCCATGGCGGGTCGTCAACATCGTACCCGAACCGCTCTGCAAACCTGCCTGTGCCCGTCTGCGTCACTGGTGCGTCTGCAATGAGCACTGGGCCGATCCGACTCTCCTGCGGAGCTGGCCTATGGTTCGGCACAACCGGCGTCCACTCGCCGTCATCAAAGCCGGTATCGGTCCACCCCAGGGGTTCGGATCTGGTGTCGAGCCAATCGCACCACCCGAACTGCGGGCTGACCCGCCGCGTACACGCGCGTTGCCCCTGGAGCTTGAGGGCGCGCCACTCGACAGCAACAGTAGTCGCGACGACAGTCGCCGAGACATGGAGCAGAGGAGGGCCGTCAGTCTGAATTCGAGTGGGTACCCCGGCGTGATGCGCGCGGAGTGCCACCACGTGTGACCCGGCCGAGAGGTCCAGGCAGAACGCCACGGATTCCTCGTTCCCTTCGACACTGCGCCCAGGTCCCTCGCCGCGCCAGACCCCGTCCACCCACATGTCGAACCACGCTGTGCCGGCAACCCGCACGAGGGTCTCTGAACCGGTCTTAAGCGTGAATGTTCCCCTGAACGCGACATCGGTGTCAGGCTGGACTGGGTCTGCCGCCCAGAACCACATGTGTGCCTCCCCGCATGGTGCCGGGAAACGTACATCCTGCCGCCACAGGCAGGAAGGTGCCGTCGCGTCGTGGCCCCGGGTTCGCCAGCCGGGCTCGCTACGCGGTTGCCTGTCCCATGAGCGTGCCAAAGCGCTTGCTGATTGCCAGCGCGGGGTCAAGGGGCACGTCAACGGGCACACATCCCTTTGGGATGGTGATCGGGGGCTTCGGAGCAATGCTCCTGCCCGCGAAGCCGGGCAGCCACTGTCGCTGCGCTTCCAGCATCTCCGTGCACATCTCGCGTATCTCGCGCAGGGTCAGGACCGCGCCCGTGAGCGGGTCGAGCGCAATGGCGTGCACTATGTGCTCAGGGTCCCCGCTGAGTGCCGCATCGGCAGCCAGTGACTGTACATTGACATTGGTCATGCAGGCGGCCGCGCATTGCGGGGGCAGCGAACCGATTCGGGTCGGGTGCAGTCCGGTGGCGTCGGCAAACACCGGGACCTCGACACAGCAGCCGGCGGGAAGGTTGTCGATGCAGCCGTCGTTGCGCACGTTGCCCATGAATCGGAACGGCCTGTTCGTCACCACCGCTTCCACGATCCACGAACAGTACTCGACCGACCGGTGCGCGATCCTCGCCGTGTCGAACTCCAGCGGATCGTGTTCCGCATATTTGCGTGCGAGCATGCTGCAGTAGTGGTAGTACGCGCCGGTTTCACCACCGAACGCCGGTTCGTCGCAGTACTGCGCCAGCGCCACCTTGTTCTTGCGGAACCAGGGCAGATACTCTGAGAGGTGGCCGGTCGATTCGGTCATGAAATACCCGAAATGGCGGAACACCTCACCGCGTACCTTCTCGTTCTTGTAGTACTCGGGCTTCTCGAACACTTCGCGGAGGCGTGGGTAGAGGTCCGTGCCCCTATGGGTGAGCGAAAGGAACCAGTCCATGTGGTTGATGCCGCCGCAGGTGTACACGATCTCTTCCTTGGGCACCTCGGTGTAGCGCGCAATCAGGTCGAGCGTAGTCTGGACACCGTGACAGAGTCCGACAAACGGGACATCGGTGGCTCTGCCGAGCGCGAGGCAGTTGCCGGCCATGGGGTTGGCGTACTGGAGCATGATCGCTCCGGGTTTGGCGACTGCTTTCATGTCTGCAGCGATTTCGAGGAGCACCGGTGCGGTCCGCAGGCCACGAAATACGCCGCCCGGCCCCAGAGAGTCGCCGATGCACTGGTCCACACCGTACCGCATGGGGATCTCGTAGTCGAGTCGGAACGCCTCAACGCCGCCAACCTGGATCATCACCACCACGAAATCGGCGTCACGAAGGGCCTCGCGGCGGTCGGTGGTGGCCCACACCGTGCCCTCAACCCCGTTCTCCTTCAGCATGCGCCTGGCAAACGTTTCCATGCGACGCAGTCGGGGCTCGGTCCGGCTCATCAGCGCATACTCGGCGCCGGCAAGGGCCGGTGTTGCCATCAGATCCGACAGCAGTGTCTTGCAGAACACCACACTTCCTGCGCCAACCATCGCGATCTTCACCGGCATAGCACCATCTCCTTCAGTCTGGACGCGTAGTACTGGAAGTTCTCCCACGACACGTCATCGGGTACCAGATGGTCGAGGTCGGGGATGTAGCGGCCCGAACGCACTGCCGGTACCACACGTTCGAGTTCAGCATCGATGGCATGCGTTCCCTCTGCGAGTGTGCGTTTGTCAATCCCCCCCATGAGGGCGAGGCCGGGCCACTGGCTGCGGAACGCGTTCACATCGCACCCGGCAGCCACTTCGACGGGGAAGAGGTAGTTCACGCCATGCTCGATCATTGGTGGCACGATGAGGTCCGGGCGACCGTCCGTGTCAACCGAGATGAGTGGGATTGCATGCGCAGCGGCGAAGTCGGCAATTCGGCGGTAGCAGGGGCCCAGGTACTCGACCCACAACTCGGGCGAGATGAGAGGGCCCTGACGGGAGCACATGTCTTCCCAGATGTGGATAACGTCCACACGTACGCCGGCCCTCACGACTGCTCCGAACACTTCGAGGTAGAGGTCGGTCATGTGTTGCATGAGATCGTGGACGAGGTCGGGCTGCATGCAGAACGCAAGCAGGCACTCCTCGTCGCCGAGGAGCCAGCGGACCGCCCCGAATATGCCGACATCGGGATAGTAGCCGAGCTGGACCGGCCAGCCTCTGCGCGTCCACTCCTCGCACTGTGCACGCCATTCGCCCGCAAGCCGACCAGTGTGTCGCGGGTCCAGCCGCTCCGACTTGTAGCGCTCCCAGTCATCGCGGGTCTTGACCGGGAACGAGATGAACTGCGACATCGACTCGCAACCCTTGAAGTTGCGGCGGGTGATGCCCCAGCTGTCAACGTAGACGTACGACTCGGCGTCTTCTTCAAGTACCCGTCGCTCGAACGGGGGGCACGGACCACAGTTGACCGGTACGACACACGGCCCGGTCTCGGCGCCGAAACTCGCGCGCACGTCCTGGTAGCTGGCCAGGGAATCGGGCATGCCTTCCTTCTTCCAGCGCGACCAGGTCGTACCCCAGGGACCCCAGTTGAGCCAGAACGGCGGCCGGTCCACTGGCTTGCCCAGCATGCAGTTGACGAATCGGTCGCGATCGGTCATTGCTTGCTCCCGGCACTTCCCTGATTGCGCAACAGCACGAGGCCGTCCTTGCCGGGGGCCACGATGTCGAGTCGTCCGTTGCCGTCGATGTCGACCACATGAAAGTGGATGCCGCAGCCCTTTCCCTCTCCCGAGGGGCCGAAATCGACTACCTGCTTGGCGAAGCTCTCGCCGTTCCACTTGAAGTAGTAAGTGCCGACGGGGTCGTTGGCGCCGGGGTCATTGCCGCAGTGCGCGCGATAGCGTTTGCCGGTCACCAGTTCCGACTGCCCATCGCCGTCGATATCTCCCCACCAGAGATCGTGGTACTGGCTGTTGTACGGATCGATGGGGTGTTTGGTCCAGGTGCGTGTCCCGTTCGAGGAGACGCGCTGCTCCCACCAGTCCAGCCCATATGCGTGAGACTGCCCGACAATCAGGTCCGCCAGACCGTTCCCGTTGACATCCGTCACAACCACGGGACAGCTTGCCGAGCCCAGGTCGAACTCCGGATGGAATGTCCATTTTCCGCCACGCTTCGCCGGGGCTTCCACCCACCCGTTGTGCAGCACGAAGTCCTCGCGGCCGTCACCGTTGATATCGCCAAACCCGAACCCGTGGCCCTGTGGCTGGTCGAGCACCATGTGTTCCGAGAAGGCACCCGTGGCCTTGCCTTGGCTGTTGCGCACGAGTTTCCAGTAGCGCAGAGGACCACCGGGCGTATTCGGTACGATTTCGAGCTCGCCGTCCCCGTCCACATCCCAGGCACGGGTTGTCTCGACGTTGCCGACCTCGGCGATGACATGCTCCTGCCACTCGGCTTCCGGATCACCTTTGGGATTCTCCCGCCACCGGATCGTGTTGCCCCACCAGCCACCGGTCACGAAGTCGAGGTAGCCGTTGCCGTTGATATCCATGGCGAGTGTGGAGAAGTCATCGTAGTACTCGCCTTCAGCACGCACTTCACCCACGGGGTGCTTCCGCTTGAAGTCCGGACCCTCGTACCACCACGCTCCGCACACGATGTCGAGCACGCCGTCGTTGTTGACATCGAATGCGGCTGCGGATTCGTAGCGCTGCGAAGAGATCTGCTGTTTGGTGAACCTGAGTGGGGGCATTGGTCTCTCCTTCAGTCGGCAAAGCGCATCGTGACGTAGTCCCGGGCGATCTCGAGGTCCTTGACTGCTTCGGCTGCACCACAGGGCGGCTTCCCGCCGCGGCAGACCTCAAGAAATGCCCGCGCCTGCATCCGCATGGCATGCTCCCACGGGAGTGTGGGGGAAGTGCGTGTCGGCGCACTGTCCCCAGGGTCCGCATAGACCTCCACACTACCACAGCGGTTGTATGCCAGCGGTGCAGGCAAGCGGATCATCACGTAGCCCTTCTCGAAGGCGACCAGGGCGGTCTCTTCCCACTCGACCGTGGTGCGGTACGGGGTCATCTCGACCGTGGCGCACACCCCCGAGTCGCTCTCGGCGGCAAGGAGTACCCCGGACTTGTCGGCGAAGGTCAAGTGGTATGGCTCACCGAGAAGGTGACGGAGCAGGTTCACCTGGTGGATATAGTAGTTGACAAACTCAACGTATCGCTTCGCGCTCTCCGCACTCATCCCGGCGATCTCTGGCGTACTCCAGGCGTTCTGCATCTCACGTTTCATCGGTTGGGCTGTGGGAGCATCCCCCGCGTTGACAATCCCGGTGAACCCGTTGGCTATCCAGTCTCCCGAAGGCATGCTCAGGCGAACGTACTTGAGTGTACCCATCGCCCCGGACCTTCTCCACTCATCGATGACCGTCCTGGCATGGATCGTCGCCGGGTCGCAGCGCTTGTGGTAGCCCACCATGTGCGTGCAGCCCGACTGTGCCGCAGTCGCCGCGAGGGCCGCGCCGGCCTCCACCGTTACTGCGAGAGGCTTCTCGGTGAACACGTGCTTCAGCCTGGGGTAGAGTTCGGGCAGGAGCGTTGCGTGCAGGTCAAACGGCTGGCTTGCCACCACACCGTCGACCTTCTCTGCTGCAAGGAGTTCGTTGTGGTCACGGTAGACTCTCGGGATACCGTAGCGTTGCGCGACCAGCGCACCTGTCTTCTCCCGCACTTCGGCAAGTGCAACCACCTCGCACTCATCAAGCGACACGTAGTTGCGCAGGTGCGCCATCTGTCCCATGGATCCCACACCGACAAACGCGATACGTACCTTTCCGCTCTTCGCCATCCCTTGCCCCCAGTATTGTCAGCAGTTGCGCATCCGTTCTCGCGGTAGCTTCGACCTCTCAGGGTGAATTATAGTGTAAGTGAGCGATAACAGCCATGGCAACCGTTGCCTGTGATTTAACATATATTGCTCATATGGCTGTCCTGAGGACTCCATTTGAGTTCCGCGGCATGGGTCGCGTACCGGCAAGTCGCTCGTGGCATCTGGGATGGCAGACCCATCCGTTCAACGAACTGATCGTGGTGACAGGCGGACGGTTCGCGGTCGGGACCCGCCACGGGGAGTGCGAGGGTGTACTCGGCTTGGGGACAGGAGATGTGGTCGTCTACCCTGCGGGCTGTCTACACGAGGAGACCTCGGACCCAGATGAGCCGGTGGAGACACTGTTCTTCACCTTCGATGGGCCTTCGGGCGACCGCGTCCGCTCGGTCCGCGATTCAGAGGCGCGCATCCGCAGTCTGGCGCGGTGGCTGTGGGACAGTGGGGCGAGTACCTACGCCGGGGCTGCAAACCTGCGCCAGGTGTGGTTCGCGGCACTGATGGAGGAGTTCTGCAGGCTGGACACTCCACTGTCCGCCGAGGGCAGTCTGGTAGAGAAGGCGCGCGGGTATATGCGCGCACACCTGGGCGAGAGTGTTGCGCTGGAACACCTTGCGAGTCACTGCGCACTCAGCAAATACCACTTCCTTCGGCTGTACCGTACTGCTTCCGGCCGGACACCCATGGCGGATCTACGGCAGATGCGGCTCGAGGAAGCCGTTGCGCTGTTGCGGACAACCAGCCTTCCGCTGAAGGCGGTGGCGCCGATGGTGGGAATGCTCAGCGAGTTCCACCTGAGCCGGGCGTTGCGCAGGTACCTGGGCAGGACAGCGGGAATGATCCGGCAAGGCAAGGCGTGCTGACGGGTCGGTGGGCGGCCGAGGAACAGCGGAGATCGTCTCCTTCAGTCCGTGTTTCCGGGCACCCACCGTGCCACGCCGCCGGCAACGCTCCATACCCCCGGGCCCGTGAACCGCAGTGCACCGTCCACCACACCCATCTCCCAGCGCCCGTCGGACAGCGCCAGTTCGTAGGCCTCCAGGCCCGCCTTGAGCTGCTCCTCGCTGTACAGTGCGAGGCTGCGATACTTCGCGTACGGTGAAGACTGGTCGAACGTGCCGTCGGCACGCTGCGCCAGTGCCCACCGCACCGCCTCGCGTCCCTCTCCGAGGTAGGAGGGGAGCAGCAGTCCGACATGGTGCGCCTGCTCCTGCGGGAGCGCCTGGTAGGCCCAACTGATGAAATGGGTGATCACCACGTTGGCGAACTTGTGCACCACCATGCCAATCTCGTCGCGCTCCGGGCCCGGTGACGTGGAAATCGTGAGTGGCGGCAGCCCCTCGGCTCCTGTAAGACGGTCGAGGACGAAGCAGCCGAACCCGACCAACGCGCCGGCTTCAAGGACTGCGTTCGACCCGACGAACGCGCATTCCATCCGCACCGGCTTCTCGGCTGTCCCGAGTACGCGTAGTCCGCCGCCGAGCATCGGGATCGCGCGTACCTCCACGCGTGTGTCGCCCCCTCCCACGTGGCATGGCTTTACCACCAGGTGGTCGACCTGTCCCGGCATATGGTACGACATGAACACGGAATCCACTGTGGTGTCGGAGATAATGCTGCCGATGATGCATGGGTCGGACAGTGATGAGCGCTCGACCTTCGCGTACGGGCTCACCCGCGCCTGCCCTTTCAGTGCGGCTGACGAGAGCCGTGCGCATGTGCAGCTGCTCCTGTCCGCCAGCTCGCTGTCGAGAATGGCAGAAGACATTACGCGTGTGTTGTCGCCCACACGTGAGTCGCTGACTCGTGAGCGCGAGACAGTCGTGCCTGCACCCACCGTGCTGTCCTCCACCACCGAATGCCACAGCCAGGCGTTGTCTGCCACCACCGATGCGCCGCGTATCTGCACGCCGGGCCCCACAAACGCTCGCGGCGAGACGCTGGCTGTCTTGTCGACTGATGTCCCGGACATACCCAGTTCGTCCGCACCCACCCCGAGTTGACGGGGCAGCGCTTCCATGCGACAGCTGACCAGTGACTCCTCTCCGAGCAACGGCTCCTGCGTTTCACCCACCAGCGCACGGAACACATCGGGTCTGCGCGGCTCCCACATACCGTTTGTGAGCGTCCAGTTGACCGGCTCACCATTGCGGAACTGCCACAGCCCCGAATCGAGGTGCCTTTGGAGTGTGTCCCGCGCCTGTATCAGCCACCCGGCCCACCCCTTGGGCATCTTCGCCCGAGGCGTGTCGATATCGGTCTCGCGCTGGTGGGCGTTGTACTGAATGAGGGCGAGCGCGGTACGCAGCGCCAGCTCAACGAGTCGGTCAGCGAGAGCCGTATCTCCCGAGAGTTCGGCAACGCGTTGCACCATGTCGATTACTGCGCCTGGCGCGCACGAGAATGCCCAGCCGGGCTTTCGCTGCTTGTACATCAGTCCGTTGAACAGCTCCCCAGGCGTAACCTGTCCGGTCACCGACACCCCATCAAGGCACGACACCGAAAAGGGGAGCAAGTTGGTGGCGAGAAGGTCCATGAGAAACGCTTCGGCATCCGCGTGTACTTTCGCCGATTTGCCGATTACCTTGGTCCACCCCGCTACCCAGCAGCACGGCCCCAGCACAATGGACTCGTGCGACAGAAGCTCGTCATGCCACAACCCGACATGCGTGCCGAGCGACCGCAGTTGCCCGTTCGGCATATCGTACAGATTGCCCGAGTTGGTCGAGTTGATCGTGTTCATCCCGTAACGGCTCGCATGGGGGACAGCAAGGATTTCGCGCACCGCGAGCCTGCCCGATGCCTTGTTGAACTCAACCACGTAGAAGTCGTTGGAGAACGCGCCCTCGAAGTAGCCGCAGGTGTCGATCACGGCATGGTGTCCGAGCCATGCCTCCGACAGCTCCGTCGGTCCCTCCACGTGCACTCCCGTACCCGACACGGTCGACTGGGCGTACACCTTGCTCCACGTGTTGTCCGGCCCCACGCCTCCATCACCGATGTATGCCTCGCGCACCACGCTGCGCGCGCCGACCCCGGCGTTGCGGATCGTGCATCCCTCGACATCGGCCTCCTCGCCGATTACCGCGGGGAACTGCTTGGGAAGCGCCCATCGTGCCGCAAACCCGTGCGGCGTGTGCCCGTGCCCGTCATCCTCGGCGACAACCGCCGAGTCGACGATACGCGCACCCGCTTCCACGACCACGTTGCGCAGGTGTGCATGTTCGATGTGTGCGCCCGGACCGATACGGGTCAGACTGCCTTCGATGAGTGTCGCCCCGCGGAGTATGGCGGACGGGTCGATGTGTGATGTGTCAACGTCGGGCATGACCTTCACAGTGGCGTCCATGACGGGTCCCCCCCCTTCCGCGGCCAGATGTGTGCAGCGACAGGCAAATCTAGTTGTGTGCGGTCCGCCGTGCCAGAACGACCTGTCGCTGCACCGAGTATCCGGACGTGGACCACGCATCGGGGGACCCCGCCTACGTGACAGCAGAGTTATGCGACAATGCCCCTTCCGAGGCAATCGCCGAAACAAGTTCCTGAGGCGTGCGCACGAGCGCATCCGGGCGCTCTCGTGCCAGCGCTTCGGGTGAGTTGAACCCCCACGCGACTGCCACGGTCCGCACGCCGGCGGCCCGGCCGGCACGAATATCGCGGACCTCGTCACCGACGTATGCTGACAGCGGTACTCCCCGGCCACGCGTGCGGAGGATGCGACGGATCTGCGGCGCCTTGCCGAAGAGGTTGCGGCCGGTGTGCACGAAGTCGAACAGCGCGGTGAGCCCATGGTGCGCGAGGAACGTCCGCACGTTATCGCGGGAGTTCGACGTCAGTATCCCCATCACTGTCCCCGGGTCGTGCAGTTCGCGCAGCGCGCTCCCGACTCCCGCGTGGGGAGCGATTCCGGGCATGCGCTGCGCAAGCTCCCGCCGGGCCCGCAGCACCATGAGCGGCAGCTGCAGGCGCGAGACTCGGAACGAGCGCATGAGTTCGGCAACGGGCGTGCTTCGCATCAACAGGGCATCAGCTCCCGCGTACGGCCGACACCCGAACGAAGGTGCGAGGACGGTGTTGTACACGTCCACCAGCGTCGACATCGTGTCGGCGAT
>CAZJJT010000109.1:5109-10845 GCA_964546395.1 uncultured Fibrobacterota bacterium | reverse complement strand
ACGAAGAGGAGAAGATGAAGAAGGAGGAGGCGGCCCGGGTAATCCAGCAGTTCGCGGACGACGACAAGAACCTTAACAAGCCTGAGAAACAGGCGGTGGGCGTCGGGGCGAAGCCCGAGAAGGACTGGTAGCGTCCGCCGAGGTATCTTTCGCAGCACACCATGGGACTGCACACACGTATCATTCTGCTCCTCTGCAGCGCGCTCTGCGCGCCGGCTGCCACACTGCGTGTCAACCTTGTGCCCGAGCGTACACGTACCACGCTCGAACAGCCCATTCGCATTACACTCACCGTGGTCAGCGACAAAAATCTCGGCCAGCTTCCTGCACCCCAGGTACCGCCATCCAGCGATTTTTCGGTACTGCGCGTCGACCGCAACCAGTCGAGCAGCTCTTCCATCAGCATCGTCAACGGCCGCACCCAGCGCACGGTTGAAATCTCCTACTTCTTTTACTACGTCGTCGCACCAAAGAGGCTCGGGACGTTCACCTTCCCCGCACTGAGCTTCGACGCGGACGGTGCAACGTATTCCACGCGCCCATTCGCGGTAGAAGTCGTCGACAAGCCTGTGGAGACACCGCAGGTAGTCGCGCGGTTGCGCTGCAGCCGGACATCGCTGTATGTCGGCGAGCAGACCGTTCTCTCCATCACCGTCGGGCAGAAACCGGGGGCATCGGTACAGCTCACCTCGGACGGGTTTCGGGCGCTGATCAACGCGGTTACTGAGGCGGGCGCAGGGACGTTCTCGCTGACCGACCTCACGCGGGGCAAGATCGCGGGCGTGGAGGAGATACTCGACGGTGAGCGGTACACGGTGTATCGTGCGGAGTTCTCCCTTGTACCGATTGCGTCCGGCAGTCCTGTGCTTGGTCCGGCCGCCCTGCAGTACAACGTGTTGGCCCGTTCGCAACGCAGGGGTCGCGACCCGTTCGATGACTTCTTCGGGGGCAGCTTCTTCGGTGGCGGTGTGACGGCGACACCGGCTACGACCATGTCGAACTCCCTGCGCTTCACTGTTAAACCTCTCCCTCCGGCTCCGTCCGACTTCTGCGGTGCGGTGGGCACGGTGACACTCACCGCCGACGTGACGCCGCGCGAGTTGCCGGCAGGGGAAGCAGCAACGCTGAAAATCGCCCTCCGCGCTCCGGTACGCCCGGGAAGCCTGGCGGATATCGTCTTGCCGCGCATCCCGAATGCCGAAGTGTTCACACCGGAGAAACAGACACTTGCCGACACCACACGCAGCGGCATTGCCACTCGCCGCAGCTACAAGTACCTGGTGATCCCGCGTGCAGAAGGGACGCTGGAGATTCCGTCCCTCAGTGTCTCGTGGTTTGACCCCGCCTCGGGGAGCTACCGCAGCGCGGGCGCCGGACCGTTCACGCTGTCGGTAAGTAGGGGTGCCGCCGGTACGTCCTCCTCACGGCGTTACCTCACCCAGGAAGAGATCCGCGAGGTCGGTCAGGACATCCGCTATATCAAGACACCGCCGCGGCTTGCCATGCAGTCGCGATACCCGCACCGCTCAATTGCGCTCTACCTGGTCAACCTCCTTCCGTTCATCATCGTTCTGCTCTCGGTGCTCTACCGTCTTCAGGCCGAGCGCCATGCGCGCGACCCGTCGCTCGCGCTCCGCAAGGGCGCGTACCGGACGTTCCATGCAGCGTTGAGCCGTGTGCGAAGAGCGCCGTCGGAAAGTGATGTCCTCGGCGGCATATCCTCTGCGCTCGACACCTACCTCTCGCGGCGCTTCAGATTCGCGGCTGTCGGCATGACCTCCGAGGAACGCGATGCGGCGTTGAGCGAAAGCGGCGTACCCGGTGAGACGCGCGCAGCGCTGGCCGCATTGTTCAGCGAAATCGACGCCGCACGCTTCGGTGGCATGGGACATGACACGGCCACACAGGGTCATCTGGTCGCGACCGCCGAGCATGTGGCCGCGGAACTCGAACGGCATGCACGGAGAATCAAACGATGAGTAGGATGTCTGTCGCACTGCTGCTCGCCACTGCCGTCGCCCGTGTGGGTGCAGCACCGGTCGACCACTGGTTCGACCAGGGCAACCGCTTCTACCAGCAGGAGCAGTACGACAGCGCGGAAACGTACTATCGGAAGGCTGTTGATGCCGGCGTGGTAAACGCGGCGCTGTACTACAACCTCGGCAATGCCTGTTTTCGCCAGGCCCGCACCGGTGAAGCAATCCTCTTCTACGAGCGTGCGCGACTGCTGGCGCCCACCGACCCCGACATCGAACACAACCTTCGCTTCGCGCGGGCCAACATCGTCGACCGCATACCTGAGCCCGAGCGAGGCTTCCTGGAAGTGGTCCTGCGAGCGTTCCACGTGTCGATGACTCTTCGGACGCAGTTGTGGGTATGCACCGCACTGCTGTTGGCAATCGCAGTGATAATCGCGCTGGCGCTCTTCGTGTCGCGCAACCTGAGGTTGTGGCTCACCTACCTTGTGGTGCTTACGCTGTTCGCCTTCGCCGCGGTCGGCGTGTCGGTTGCGCTGAAGATCCACACGGCGGAGCGGGTGGTACGTGCAGTTGTCCTCGAGCCTGCCGCCGACGCCTACAACGCACCGCAAGGCGACAAGGTGCTGTTTGTGGCTCACGAGGGAACCACCGTGCACATCCGCCAGACCATGGGCGACTGGTGCCTTGTCAGTCTCCCCAACGGCGTCAGTGGATGGGTGATGCACGCGATACTTGGCGAAATCTAGTCTGCACGTACAGGGGACCCGAGGCCCTGCATGAGACCAAGGCCGTCATCGGAACCAAGTTGTTCTGAGCCGCTCTACCTGCCCACCGCCACTCGCCGCACCAGTCGTTCTGCTCCCGCTGTCAGACATGCCACGTACGTGCCGCGCGCAAACCGCGCGGTCGGCGCGACATAGCTGCCGCCACTTGTCGACGCGTGTCGCATCACCAGTCGACCGGCCATGTCAAACAACTCGAAGCGGAAAGGCTGGCCGGTTGCCGTACCATACGTCACCACTGAGCGCAATTGTCTGAGAAATGGCTCTGTCGGTCGCCTTGTTCTAGCGATTCTCGGGATTGCCTCCACGGGCGGGGTGCATGCAGGACCGGTTGAGAGATGTGTCGATGGCACGATTTCCTTGCTCACCGATGCGCTGCTCCACGACAGTTGGCACCGCCCACCCCCGCCAGCCTGGTAGTACTGGATGAGTATGTGGGCCGGTTCGCCGGCGGTGAGCGCGACCGTCCCGCTGCGTTCACGTGAGCCGCCAGCCCACTCGTCAATCAGCAGTTGCCCGTCCACCCACAACCGCGCCCCATCGTCGAAGTCCAGGTAGACGGTGTACGTTTCCGCATACTCCGGGAGGAGCTGCCCTACCCAGGCGACGCTGAAATCGCTCGTCCCCAGCCCCGGCATCGGCTCGGAGGCGAAGCTTGCGAACGCAATTACGGAGTCAACGCGTGCCTGCACCGGCCCACTCAACGTGCGCCCGTCGAAGTACGAAGCCCAGAGCCCTGCCTCGCTTGGACCACAGTGATACGGAAGAGCAAGTACCGAGTCGCTCCACGAGCTTTCGCCGTTGGTGTTCACAGCGGTCACCCGGTAATGCGCCGGCCCGGTCACCAGCAGGCCGGCGTCCACAAATGACGTGTCCGCCGCGGGGGTTGCGTTCACGCGCAACCACTGTCCCGGGTGTGTCCCCGAGCGGTACACATGGTACGCGCTCGCATCGCCCACCGGGCTCCACGAGATGCTCAGTCCGCTGTCACCGAACGTGCATGCCGGTAATGAGGGCACACCGGGTGCCCCGCCCGCGTAGCCGGTCCACAGAACATCGTTGACTATCACGCGCGTGCCGTTGCCATTGTCGGGGATCATGTCCTGCAGCTTCAGCGACACACCACCCGTGATATTGATCCCGGGGAACCAGTACTCGCTCACATCGGGACCCCAGGCATTGACAATGTCCGTACGCGCTACTTCGTTGTTGTTGACGAACACACCGATGTTGCCCCCGCCGACACCACAGCAACCCATGCCACTCACCTTCAGCGAGGTCGTTCCGAACCCGCCAGGGATAGTCTCGATTGTCTCGACCCACGAGTTGCTGCCGAACAGCCACGCGGCCCGGTCGAACGTGGTGTCGAGTGTCCCAAGCGACGAGAAGTCGGATGCACAACGAGTCCAACTCCACATGTAGCCCTGCGTAACGAATTCGCCGCTGTTGATTGCCGGGTAGCCGGCCATGCCGGCGTTCTCGAACCCCTGAAATCCCCCGTTGCCGCCGGGAAGAGTGCGGCCGGCTGCGACGGTGACGCTGCCCGGTGTGTGGCTGTGGCTGTTTGCCTGCGGTGACATGGCAGCCACGTGGAACTCGTAGTGGCGGTCGGCACGAAGAGAGTCGCCGTAGCCGCCCCGCCAGCACAGACGGTCAAACACCAGAGAGGTCGTGTTCGTGTCAGCCGGCAGGTAGCGGTCCCAGTGCCAGTCCTCGGCAGTGTCGATGTCCCGGTAGTACACGCGGTACTGGTACGCACGGTCAACCCGGTTCCACCGCAGTGCAAGGTGTGTGACGCCACTGTCCGTCAGTGCCAGACCCGTCGGGCTTTCCGGCGGCACTACGTACGTGTCTGGCACGTAACTATCATCGGTGCAGATTTCGAACTTGTCGAACTTGAACCCGTCCGCCTTCATCCAGAAACTCACCGTGTGGACTCCGGCACTCGCAACATTGATCGTGCCACGCTGCCACTGCATGTAGTCGTACGGCAGCTTGTTCTCCCAGATGCCTGTCCCGATTTCGAGCGTGAACTTGCCCGAGCCGCTCACACCGCCGTCGATACCGTATGATACGGTCGAGTTGTACCAGTGGTCGGCACTGGCCGGACCGGTACCGCGGAACCAGACATAGTGTGTGCCGGCACGCGAGAAGTTCACCTCGTAGTTGAGCACCGGCCCCGCGGTACCTACATCGGTGTTGCCGCGCACCAGCTTGTCATTCGGCAGTGCCTGCATCACCATCGAGTAGTACGGTCCTTCCCGCAGTTCCCACTGGTAGGCCGCGTAGGTGGCAGTGCCCGCGGCTCTGTCATGGTAGTTCTCCGCCTCTATTTTCACCAGCCCCGAACCGTTCTGCAGGTACGGTGTGGCGCCCGGTGAGGTAATGGTGAAAGCCTGGGTGTGGACCAATGAGGAGTCTATGCCGTCACTCGCGTAGTAGTACAGCGTTCCGGTCAGGCTGACCGGGACGACTACGCTGCCTTGATCATAGACCATGTCGAATTGTGTGTAGTTCGTGCCGTCGAATGAGTAATACCCGAAGTTGCGGTCGATGGAAAGCGTGACGGGTATGATTGTTGCGGCAGTCGTGTCCGGCGCCGACATTGTGATGCCGGGAGCCCCAGGGGGTGTCCCCTGCGTGCCTGGAACGGCATCGCCGTACAGTGTGGCGATACTGCGGGGCGGCAATGAAATGCTCGCCGTGTTGTCCGCGCTGTTCACCGCCACCACGACGAGTCCAAAGGACTGCGCCTCGGTACTGAGATACTGCTGGAGTCCACTGACAATGAGCCCGTGTCGGAACGAGAGATTCACCGTGCGTGCCGATGTCCCCGTGTTCAGCAGCACCGCCGTGATCTTGCTGGCAGCCGAATCGTAGTAGGCCGAAACAGATATGTCCTGCTCACCGTCGGGTGCAGCGGCCACGCGGTATGAGCCCGGCCTGATGTACTTGGAGAAGTGCTTGTGCACGAG
>CAZJJT010000109.1:0-5099 GCA_964546395.1 uncultured Fibrobacterota bacterium | reverse complement strand
TTGTCCTCGGCCCCGGGCCCCAGTCCGTACGCACCGTAGCTGTTCTCATCCCCGTACGCCCAGTACGTCCAGCCCGCGCAGAACCCATAGACGAACGCCACGTGCATCTTCTTGCCCAACCCATTCAGCGCACCCGCCATGGGTGAACCGTTGCTGTTGTACGCCAGCCCGTCCTCCCATCGCCAGTCCTCGCCCGAGGTCTCGGTCATCCAGAACGGAAGGCCGTGGCGTTTCAGGCGCGTGTACAGCTCCATGTTCTCTTCCGGCGTACCCCCGTCGGAGATCACCCCGTTGGAATAACCGTGGCTCGCGATGACATCGAGGTAGGCCGATGCGCTCGGGTCATCCATGATCGTGTCCACAAACCCCACCATCCGGTCCACCGAACCGGTCATGTCTTCCGGCCCGAAGAAGAGCACATCACAGCCCACCGAGTCGAAATACGCGCCCACTACTTTCATCATGTCGCGATAGGTCTGGTGGGTGTAGATGCAGGAGTTGTACGGCTCGTGGAACGCGAGTTCGTTCTGCGTGCTCATCGCATACAGCGTCACCCCGTAGTTGTCCTGCAGGAACCGGTAGTACTGATACAGGTAGCGTGCATAGTGATCGTAGCGGGTCGCCAGCAGGTTTCCGCCGCAGCACGTCTGCCCGTTCGTCTTCATCCAGGCCGGCGGTGCCCACACGGTGCCTATCACGCGCACCCGTGAGTCGCGCTGCACGATATTGCGCAAGGTCGAGAGCACCGAGTCAACGCTGCTGTTGCGCAGATCCATGGTGTAGTTGCCGTAGTCGTCCATCGAGGCAAGCGGCAACTCCACCGTGCAGAAGTTCGGGTGCAGCTCGAACCGCACCATCGAGTTACTCAGATCGCCCAGGTAGTCGTCAAGGAACGCCCCCGTCGGGTAGTACTGCGTCGTGTAGCCCGACCAGTTGTAAAGATGGGCCCCGATACCTTCAATCTGCTGGTACTTCTGCTCCCAGTCAATCGTGATATCGACGGCGGAGACGGTTGCGGTGGCGCATAGACACCAGACAAACACCGACACGACACGGCATGCTACCCGGCCCATAATCCCCCCTGTGGATTGGAAACTCGGCCCTTGGGCCTGCCATTCCCACGGACGAGCGGCAAAGCCCTGAGATATTTCAATCTAGCAGATTGGTACGACAATGGCAGATAGCGCCTGCTGGAAACAGTGCCCCCAATGGGCTAATTGGTGCACTCTCGCCTGAAACTACTCGGATGGCTCACGGGGTTCCGACGGCGGTTCGTCCACCGGTGTGTCCGCTGTGTCCCTCTCCTCAGGCAGTTCCTCTTCCTCGGGCACGGCATCGCTTTCGACCGCTGCACTTGCGGGTTCGTCTTCATCCTTGTCCACAATCGCGCAGTCAATCATCTGGTCGCCCTCAGAGAGGTTCATCACTCGAACGCCCTGCGTGTTGCGGCCGATGCATGATATTGTGTTGACATCCGTGCGGATCACGATGCCGTTCTGTGTGATCAGCATGACATCGCAGTTCTCACTCACCCGCTTCATGCCTACCACATCGCCGTTGCGCTCGGTGAGCTTGATATTGATGATACCGGTGCCCCCGCGGTTCGTCAGTCGGTACTCGCTCACGTTGGTACGTTTGCCGAAGCCACGCGAGGTCACCGTCAGCACCCGGTTGCTCTCGTCCACAATGACCATTCCCACCAGGCGGTCATCACCACGCAGTGTGATACCGCGTACCCCACGCGTGTTGCGGCCGAGTTCACGGATTGCACTTTCGTTGAACCGCACCGCCTGTCCGCGTTTGGTGCCGAGTATGATGTCCATCGTGCCGTCGGTGAGTTTGCACTCGATGACCTGGTCATCGGGGTCGAGATGGAACGCGTTGATCCCGTCCCGGCGCACGTTCGCGTACGCCTTCAGCGGCTGCTTGTTGATCACACCCTTCTGCGTGGCCGCCACCAGGTAATGCGTATCGTCGAACTCCCGCACCGGCACCGAGGCCGCCACCAGCTCGCCCGGACGCAGTTGAAGCAGGTTCACGATCGGCCGTCCTCGCGAGTGCCTCCCGGCTTCGGGAATCCGGTACACCTTCAGCGTGTAGCATCGTCCCGTGTTCGTGAAGAACAGCAGGTAGGAGTGGGCAGACGCAACGAACAGCGTGTCAATGAAATCGTCTTCCTTCGCGTCCATGCCTTTCACGCCCTTGCCGCCACGGCCCTGCGCGCGGTAGGTCGATACCGCCGTGCGCTTGATATACCCCGCATGCGTCATCGTGATCAGCATGTCCTCATCGGCAATCATGTCCTCGATATCCACGTCCGCGTCGCTGTCGGTAATCTCGGTACGCCGCGCGTCCCCGTATTTCCCTTTCAGCTCCAGCAGCTCATTCTTGACAATCGCCATGCGCCGTTCGCGGCTGCCCAGGATCGACTCCAGCTCGGCGATCTGCACGAGCAGCTGCTGGTACTCCTGCTCGATCTTGTCGCGCTCCAGGCCGGTCAGCCGCTGGAGACGCATCTCCAGAATCGCCTTCGACTGCTCCTCGCTGAACCCGAACCGCTCCCGCAACCGCCCATCGGCTTCGTCGGGTGAAGATGACGTCTTGATCATCTCAACGATTTCATCGATATGGTCGATCGCGATGCGCAGGCCTTCCAGGATATGTGCGCGTGCCTTCGCCTTCTTCAGGTCATACTCGGTCCGACGCACCACGACTTCGTGCCGGTGCGTGAGATAGTGTTCTATCAACTCGCGCAGCGACAGCAGCTTCGGCTGTTTGTTGACAAGTGCGAGATTGTTTATCGAGAACGCCGACTGCAGCGTGGTGTGCTTGTAGAGCTGGTTCAGCACCACCTCCGGGAAATCGTCCTTGCGCACTCCCACCACGATGCGCATTCCCGAACGGTCCGACTCGTCACGGAGAAACGAAACGCCCTCAACCACCTTCTCCCGTACCAGTTCCGCCATGCGCTCGAGCAAAGATGTCTTGTTGACCTGGTAGGGAATCTCGGTAATGACGATCTGCTGTCTGTCGTTGGCCAGGGTTTCGAACTCTGCCCGGGCACGGATGACTATGCGGCCGCGGCCCGTTTTGTAGGCCTCAACAATCCCGCTTCGGCCGTAGATGACACCCCCGGTGGGGAAGTCCGGGCCCGGCAGATGCATCATCAACTCGTGCTGCTCTATCTGCGGGTTGTCGATCGTGGCGACTATCGCGTCTACTACCTCTCCGAGGTTGTGCGGTGCCATGTTCGTCGCCATGCCGACCGCGATGCCGGTGCTGCCGTTGACCAGGAGGAATGGCACCTTGCCCGGGAGCACCGAGGGTTCCGAGGTCGAATCGTCGTAGTTGGGGACATAGTCGACCGTTTCTTTTTCGATGTCAGCGAGCATCTCTTCGGCCAGCCGGGTCATGCGGCATTCGGTGTACCGCATCGCCGCCGGCGGGTCGCCGTCCACCGACCCGAAGTTGCCCTGCCCGTCCACCATCGGATAGCGCAGCGAGAACGGCTGTCCCATGCGTACAAGCGTGTCGTACACGGCACTGTCGCCGTGCGGGTGGTACTTGCCGATGACGTCACCCACCACCCGCGCGCACTTCTTTGTGGCCCGGTTGAACGCGAGCCCCAGGTCGCTCATGCCGTACAGCACGCGGCGGTGCACCGGTTTCAGGCCGTCGCGGACGTCGGGGAGTGCGCGGGAAGTAATCATGCTCATCGAGTAGTCGAGATACGACTTCTGCATCTCTTCTTCGATGAACACCGGTACTATTCTGCCGGTCTGGTCCATATCTTCGCTCTCCCTGGCATGTCTCACTTCTGCGTGCGGCGTGACACCTGCTCGGAGCGCAGCGGCGGCGCTTCATGCGCCGCCAGCGCCGCCCGTGCTCCCTCGTCAGTCGTATCCAGCGTTACCGGCGTCAGCACGGCATATCCCTCCAGCAGTGCGCGCGAGTCGTACTCGAGCGACTCCTCGAGGTTCTGTTTCTCGCCAAACAACATGAATCCCTCGCCGCGGCTGCCGGCACCGGCGCTGCGGTAATGGTCATCGAAGAAGGCCAGGCTCTGCCGGGCCACGAGCAGACCACGGCAGCGGCTCGGCGGGCAGGCGGGGAAATTCACGTTGTAAAACGTCCTGGGGCGGTTCGCGGCAAACGCCCCCCCCTCCACCCCGAGCACCCAGCTCAGCACGTGCGCGGCATACGACGCGTACTCAGCGGCGAACCGTTCGGTGGTCCCCGCCATCGAGAACGCGAACGACGGGATGCTCCAGAGCGCGCCCTCGCGTGCCGCGGCCACCGTGCCCGAGTAGACACTCGACACACCGGAATTCTCGCCGATGTTCAGGCCAGATACAACCGCGTCGGGACGCTGTTGCAGCAGGTGGCTGATTGCGAATTTCACGCAGTCGGCCGGGGTCCCGTCTACTGCGTACGCCTCCAGCTCGTCGTCGCGTTCGTATTCCCGGTAGTGCAACGGCACCTGGAACGTGAACGCGTGCCCTACACCGCTCTGCTCGTGCGCCGGAGCGACAATACGGACCTCGTGCGCCTCGCTGAGCGCCTCGGCAAGGCAACAGATACCCACCGCTTCTACCCCGTCGTCATTGGTCAACAGAATCCGCACGCTGTCGTCCTGCCGCTAGATGTCGAGGTTCTTCACTTTGGCCGCGTTGGCCTCGATAAACTGCCGGCGCGGCTCGACTTCATCGCCCATCAGGATTGTGAAGATCCGGTCGGCCTCAACCAGGTCCTCGAGCTTCACCTGCAGCAACGTCCGCGTCTGCGGGTCCATCGTTGTGGCCGCCAACTGGTCCGGGTTCATCTCCCCAAGGCCCTTGTACCGCTGCACAGCCACCGACCCGCGGTCTTTCCACTCATCGAGGAGCTGTTCTTTGTCCTGTTCAGTAAACACGTAGCGTTCTTCCTTCCCCGCTTTCAGCCGGTACAGCGGTGGCTGCGCGATGTACACATGGCCGTTCTCGACCAGGCCGGGCATGTGTCGAAAGAAGAACGTCAACAGAAGCGTACGGATGTGTGAACCGTCAACATCGGCATCGGTCATGATGATGATTCGATGGTAGCGAAGCTTGTAGATGTCG
>CAZJJT010000108.1:4878-10848 GCA_964546395.1 uncultured Fibrobacterota bacterium | reverse complement strand
TATGCTACCATGCGGTTCGCGCGCGGTTCACCCACGAAGTAGTCACGTGAGGAGCGACTGGCCTGAATCAGCAGGTCGTACTCGGTCGACAACGCCAGGTACCGTGCAAATACACGTGTGGAGTCGCGCCAGAGCGGTTCACCGGTACCGATGTCCCAGGCACGCAGTGACGGCGTGCCGGCCGTGGTGTCGCTGATGTCGGGGTCTCTGTCAATTGCGAACAACCGGCCGTTGCCGGCCACGATGGCACGATGGAGGAAGCCCTGGGAGGCACGGACCTGCCAGCGCACCGCTCCGCTGAAGCGGTCCAGCACGTACAGAACGCGGCTTGCCGCGTAGTTGAGCGTTGCCGTGCCGCCGGGACCGACACGGTTCCGCTTCCCGTTCCAGTACACGTAGCAGTCGCCCTCGGCGGCGGAGTCGTACTGGATCGGCTGCGAGGGGGCGATGAGCACGCTGTCGCAGACAGATACCATCCCCCAGGCGCTGCCGTCGGGAAGCCTGAACTCAGCCATCGTGGAGCCGTCAAACGGGTCGAGCACCAGGCAACTGCGCGACAACTCGCAGGAGTCGTGACCGCTCAGCACGTAGACTCGGTCCTCCTGCGCCGTGAAATAGTCACCGAGGCCGATGTTGCCGGCTTCATGCTCGCTGTAGTCGGAGAACTGCCCCAGGCACGGCAACGGCTTCTCCCACAGCATGCGGCCCGTGTACTGGTCGACGCACCGCAGCACGTCCCGCCCCATCTGGTACACGTGTCCGCCCACAACCTGCGGCGACTGCCCGTGCCCGTGCCGCGGCAGCATCGAGTCGTTGGTGTTATCGGCACTTCCGCCGAACCACAGAATGCCCAGCGGCGCGTGCACCAACTGGTCGTGCGAGAAATTGCCCTGGGCGGCATCGTGGTGCTCGTGTGTCCACGTGTCGGAGCCGACGGGTGGTCCCGAGCGGCATACCGTTGCCTGGCGTCGGGTTGCGCGCACACCGGCGCCATCAACCACGTCCATCGCAGCGCTCACCGCACGGCGTTTCAGCCCGGGCAGCACTGCGTGGCCCTCGGATGGTCGGAGGATACGGTAGTACTCGAGGAGCCGGCCGGGATCGGCGGGGAACCGGTCCCTCTCGGTGGTGATCAGATGGGCCGCATACGAGGGCAGCATCCGCGGGTCGTGCCTGCCCGCGATGATATGGATCTCGCGGCCGTACAGTCCTCGGTTGTCGAGGTAGGTTCGTATCGATAGACACAACGGGGCGTCCTCCTCGAACCCCACGAGTGTCAGGTCGCCCGCCTGCTCGTGGATCGCCTCCATCAGCAGCCCGTCCCTGAGACCGAACACCATGGCGACCCCGCGCGAGCCCTGCCGGTAGCCGGCTTCCGACAGCACGCGTCGGGCCCGTTCCCGGACTGCTTGGGTGAGGCGGCTGCGAAGTGTGTCCGGGCGACGGGCTGCCGCGGACACCGTGCTCTCCGGGCCGAAGCAGTGTAGCTCACCGGCCACGGTGGATACCAGAAGCCTTTGGCCGGCCACCGCCATCGACTTGGGCATGCCGGCCACGGTAGCGCTCCAGGTTCCGTCCGTGAGCGTGAAAACGCCTTCCCTGCGCCCTTCGAGGTCCGCTTCACGAACACCCTCGACACGGAACACACGGCCGGCAGCGGCTACCTGCAGGTCCCACTCCGCGTACTGGGGCGGCGCCGCGCCCGCGTCGTCGCCGGTTGCCAGTACGAACGCCCGGTCACGGCAGTAGAACGTATCTGCGTTCGAGGCAACGTGGAACCCTCCAAGCCCCTTCGCCATCCCGCCGTGACGCCAGTAGCGAAGGGCGCCGGTGGAGCGATCGAACAGAGCGGGCAGCGAGCGCCCGTTGGGGACCAGCAGACCATCGCTGTCGGCAATACACAGGTATCCCTGCGGCGCGATCCCGGCAATGCCTTCCGAGCCCCCGTGCGGGTTGGTGGTGAAGAACATGCCGCTGCCGTCGTTGGTCCACAGCACTTCTCCCGTTTCAGCGTCCAGCGCGCACACCGCGGCACCCTCGAACGAATACAGGCCCGCGGCGCAGTAGACTACGTTGCGTGATGGGTCCTGCGGGTGGGGTGCTACCACCGGTGCGCCGCGGACCGGCCACACCGAGATCAGGCGGTCGTTGCCCAGCACCAGCCGCGGGCCCAACGCGACACACCGCTTCCATTCCAGCGTGCCGTCCGCAAGCGACAGGCAGTACAGCATGCCATCGTCACTTCCCGCGTACACCCGGCCGCCGTTGAGTACCGGTGCGAAGCGCATGGGCCCGTCCGCGTAGAACCGCCATCGCTCCGTGCCGTCATGAAGCGACAGCGCGGTGAGGCGGTCGTTGTTGGGAGAAGCGATACAGACGGTGCTGCCGGCGACTACCGGTTCGTACGCAATGTCGAAGGAGCATTTCTGCTCGACCCGGTGTGGCGGCCCGCCATAGCAGTACACTTCCTTCTGGTTGTCCCATGCAGGACGGGTGGGGGGCCACCGCAGTGTCCAGACCAGGTGCAATTGACCCGGGAGCGTGTCGGGAGTCCGCGCGCTTCGCTGCGCGTCGTGCCGGTACGTTGGCCAGTCGGCGGCCAGCAGTTCGGGGGGGGCTGCGGCAAGTATGACCAATGCGCAGGCGGGGAGTATGTGTATCGGCCGGGCCACAGTGGGACTCAACTGCCGCTGGAACCGAAACCGCCCGCACCACGGGTGGTCCGGCTGACCTCGTCAGCTTCCTCGAACACCGCCTCCATGGCCACGCGGGCCGGTACTGCCTGGGCGATGCGGTCGCCGCGTCGGATCGTGAACGGTTCGCCGCCAAGGTTGGCAAGGATGATTTTCACTTCACCGCGGTAGTCACTGTCGATGGTGCCAGGGGCATTCAGCACCGTGATTCCGTGCTTCAGCGCCAGGCCGCTGCGCGGTCTGACCTGTACCTCGTAGCCAGGCGGAATCTCGAAGCACAGACCGCTCGGAACAGCCACGCGCTCGCCTGGCTGCAGCACCAGATCCTGCTCTACCGCGGCTTCGATGTCACAGCCGGCGGCGCCTTCGCTCAAGCGCCGGGGAAGAGCCAAACCGGCCCCGTGGGCCAGTCGCTTGCATCGGATAGCGGTTGTGGATGTCATCGCTGGGAGAAGAACAGGGGAGCCGGGGCGTGTGCCCCCGCTCCCCGTACCGGGTTACTGTTGCTGTTCGAGAAGGACCGCCTTGCGGCTCAGCTTCACCTTCCCGCTGCGCGGCTCGAACCCAATCAGCTTCACGCGCATCGGGTCACCCACCTGGCACACATCCTCGGTCTTCGCCACCCGCTTCACGTCAAGCTCCGAAATATGCACCAGCCCGTCACGGCTGGGCATGAACTCGACAAACGCGCCGAAATCGGTGACCGTCTTCACCACGCCGTCGTATATCCTGCCCATCTCGGGCTCCGCCACGATTCCCTTGATAATCTCCAGGGCCGCGTTGGCGGTCTCGAGGTTGTCGCCGCATACCTGCACCGACCCGTCATCTTCGACGTTGATCGTGGCGCCAGTCTTCTCCTGGATCCCGCGGATAATCTTGCCTCCCGGGCCGATGATATCGCGGATCTTCTCCTTGTCGATCTTGACGGAGAGAATCCGCGGGGCATACTGCGATACCTCGGGTCTGCTCTGCGGCAGCGCTTGTTCCATGATGCCGAGGATATGCATGCGGGCCGCGTTTGCCTGCGAGAGCGCTTGCTTCATGAGTTCCGGGGTGATCCCGTCGATCTTGATATCCATCTGGATAGCGGTGATACCGTCGCGTGTCCCGGCTACTTTGAAGTCCATGTCGCCGAGGTGGTCCTCGGTGCCGAGAATGTCGGTGAGAATCGCCACTCGCTCGCCTTCCTTGATCAGCCCCATGGCCACACCCGCAACGTGCGACTTCATCGGTATGCCCGACGCGGCAATGGCCAGCGAGGAGCCGCACACCGACGCCATCGAGGACGAGCCGTTCGATTCGAGGATTTCCGAAACAATCCGGATAGTGTAGGGGAAGTGCTCCTCGGACGGCAGCACGGGGGAGAGGGAACGCTCGGCAAGATGGCCGTGACCGATCTCGCGTCGGCTCACCGACCCAAGCCGCTTGACTTCACCAACCGAGAACGGCGGGAAGTTGTAGTGCAGCATGTACGACTTCTCGTACTCCTCCTGAAGTGAGTCGATACGCTGCTGGTCCGACTTGCTGCCCAACGTGGCGACTACCAATGCCTGTGTCTCGCCCCGGGTGAACAGCACCGAACCATGGGCGCGCGGAAGGACGTCGAGGTCAATCGTGATATCACGCACCCGGTCGAGCGCCCGCCCGCCGATACGCACCTTCCGGTCGAGAATCGTGCTGCGCATGTCCTCGACTTCAATGTCGTGGAACGCCTCGTATATCTGCTTCGGCTGGTCGGGGAACCGCTCCGCGAGTTTCTCGCGCACTTCATCGAGCAACTCACGGACCCCCGCGTACCGCTGCTTCTTGTCGCCGCAGAAACTCACGTCGTGGATCCTGTCGCGGATCAACTCCTCCACGGCTCCACGGATTGCGGGGTCCGACTGCGGCGCCTCGAACGCCGGCTTCTCCACGCCGGCCTGGGCGACGATCTCACGCTGCAGCGCGACAAGCTTGCGAATTTCGTCGTGGGCCATCATGATGCCGTCCACCAGCAGATCCTCACTCACCTCGGCGCCGCCACCCTCTACCATCATGATCGACTTCTCGGTCCCCGCAACCACCAGGTCCAGAGGGCCGTTGACCGTCTCGGCTATCGACGGAAACACCTTCAGCGCCCCGTCCACCATGCCGATACGGACAGCGGCAACCGGTTCGTAGAACGGCATCGGCGAGAGCATCAGGGCGCACGACGCCGCGGTGATTCCCACCACGTCCGCGTCATGCAGTTCGTCCGCCGACACTACCGTGGCAATCACCTGCACTTCGTCGTGATAGCCCTTCGGGAACAGCGGCCGAAGCGGCCGGTCTATCTGCCGCGCGCTGCGCACTTCCTTTTCGCTCGGCTTGCCCTCGCGTTTGAAAAAACCGCCAGGTATCTTTCCCGCGGCGTACGTCTTTGCGATGAACTCCACGGTCAAGGGGAAGAAATCGATTCCCTCTCTCGGCGTGCCGCTGCATGCTGTTGCCAGCACCATCGTGTCGCCGAGCCTCGCGACGGCCGCGCCGTGCGCCTGCTTTGCCATGCGGCCGGTCTCAATCGAGAACGATGCGCCGCCAACTGTAATTGATGATTGTATCAATCCCATTGAATTCTCCCACTCCTTACTTTCTGATGTTGAGCTTGCTGACTATGTCGCGATACCGCTGGACGTCGGTGCGGGTAAGGTAATCCAGCAGTGCGCGGCGCTTGCCAACCAGCAGCAACAGGCCACGACGAGTGTGGTGGTCCTTGGCAAACGTCTTGAGGTGCTCGGTGAGGGCGTTGATACGTTCGGTGAGCAGGGCAATCTGCACTTCCGTGCGCCCGGTATCGTTCTCGCTGCTCCCGTGTGCCTTCACCAGCTCCTGCGTCCTCTCCTTGGTCAGAGGCATACCGTGTCTCCTTCTCTGAAAATCTTCTCTATCGTTTCGACATCGTTGTGAACCTGCGCAACCAGCTCCCCGCGTCCCTCAAACGTCCGGTCGCCGCGCACGAACCGGTGTACCCACAAGAGCCCTCCCTCTGCCTCCTCTACGTCTTCCGGAACCGGCCCGAGAAGGTGCATTTCGAAGTGCGCCTCGCGCGGCGCAAGTGTCGGACAGGTACCGAAATACAGCGCGCCCGGCACTGCGCTGGAACCTGCCTGAAGGTGGGCGGCGTAAACTCCTGCTGGTGGTAGGACCTTGTCGGGGTGCGGACGCCTGAAGTTGATCGTCGGATACCCCAACTTCGCTCCCAGTCCAAGCCCCGTTACCCGCTGTGCCTTATTCTGGGGAATGAGATCGACGGGGTGAC
>CAZJJT010000108.1:0-4868 GCA_964546395.1 uncultured Fibrobacterota bacterium | reverse complement strand
GCCCCGTTACCCGCTGTGCCGCAATCAGATACGGATGGCCGAGCATCGCCACCGCCCTCGCCATGTCACCCGACATCACCCGCGTTCGCACGCTCGTCGACGAAACCACGTCACCGGTGTCGGTCAACAACGACAAGGGCAATCCACAAATATCATTCCTGCTCAGCAATTCACGCAACGACTTACCCGTCCCAAGCCGGTTGGCGCCGAACGTGTGACCCTCACCCATCACCCATCCCGCCGCGTTCAGCCGGTCCCTCAACACACTCTGCGCAAACTCCTCGGCACTCAGGCTCCGTACCTGCTCATCGAATGCCACGCGTACGACGTGCTCCACTCCCAGCCGTCCCAGCAACACCGCCTTCTCCTCGAACGTCGACAGCACCGGCTGCGGGGAAGAGGGGTTGAGACCGGTGCGCGTGTGCGGATCGAACGTGACGATGGCGCTGCAGAGACCACGCTCCTTCGCCTGGCGCACCACTTCCCGTACCAGTCGTGCGTGGCCCCGGTGCACGCCGTCGAAATTGCCCACCGACAGCACGGTGCGCACGGGGCAGGAGTACGCATGCGGCGAGTTCCAGACGTTCACGCCTTCGCCCCGGCTTCCTCGAGCGACACGAACACGCGCAGCGGCTGGAACCAGCCGTCCGCCTGGCGGCGCAGAACCGCTGCCGGTCTGTTGTCGGTGTCGAACGCGACGATGGGGGTCTGCGTGCGCTCTTCAGCCAGGCGCACACGCCGGCCGTGTGACAGCTCGCGCAGCTGCCCGGCGTCAAGACAGGGACGAGGTGTGCCGGCAAACGCGCGGTAGGCCGGTATCACGGCTGCCACAAGCTGCGCCGGCGTAACGTCGAACGGCGACGCCCCCGCAAGAGTGAAGCGTCCCGCCGCAGTCCGGCGAATACCCGCGGCGTGCGCCCGGCTCCCCAGGGCCAGTCCGATGTCCGATGCGAGCGTGCGAACGTAGGTTCCGGCCGAACACGAGACGCGGCAGCGGGCGTGCGCCAGCCCCGCATCGTAGGAGGTCAGTTCGAGGCCGAAGATGTGGACCTCGCGGGGCCGCGTCTCGAACTGCTCATCACGCCTCGCCCGCGTGTACGCCCGCACCCCGTCAATCTTGACCGCCGAGAAGCGGGGCGGCACCTGTGTCACCGCACCGCGGAACCGCTCCAGCGCCCCGCGTACGTCGTCCTCGCTCGGGACGATTTCGCTGCGCGCCGTCTCCCGCCCCGTATCGTCCATCGTGTCGGTCTCGACCCCGAACCGAACGGTGAACTCGTAGTCCTTGGGCTCGAGTGGAAGGTACTGGATCAGGCGCGTGCACTTGCCGAGCGCAATCACCACCACGCCCGTGGCAGCAGGGTCGAGCGTGCCGGCGTGGCCGGCGTGCCGCTCGTGCAGGAGTGTCTTCGTGCCGCGCACCACGTCGAACGTGGTGAGCCCCGCGGGCTTGTCGATACAGAGGAACCCGTCCACCGCTCAGCCAAGCTCCCGGCGGATAATCTGCAGCAGTCGCGGTACCGCCGCGGCAACCGGCAGCTCGATGGTGCACCCTGCCGCGTTGACGTGCCCCCCGCCACCCTTCACCTGCCGTGCGATGCTCCCGACATCGATGTGGTTGCGCGAACGGAGGCTGAAGTGCGTCTGTTCGGGTGTGTGCTTGATGAAAATACCGACCAGCACCTCTTCGGCCATGATTGTCAGGTCGGCCATGCCCTCCGAATCTCCATAGGTCGCCCCGAGTTCGTCGATGAGTGCGAGCGGCAGCGACATGCTGCACACGCGGCCTTCGAGGTGGAACTCGAGTGTCGGCCAGATCGCGGCATGAAGGCGCATTCCGTTGCGCGTGGTGGAGGCGAAGACCCGCTCGTAGATCGCGGCCGGATCCGCCCCGCGCGCGGCGAGTACGGCGCACACCTGCAGTACGGCGCTCGTCGTGTTGGAGAAACGGAACCCTCCCGTGTCACTCACGATTGCCGCGTACAGCGCCTCTGCCACGTGCTGCGGGTAACTGATTGCGCCCTCCTCGAACATGCCGAACAGTATCTGCCCGGTCGCCGAAGCGCTCTCGACGCGGTTGTACGTACCGAATCGGGTGTTGTCGCGATGGTGATCGATGTTGACTACTGTCCCGGCTGCACTCAACGCGTCCGACCACCCGAGGCGGTCCGGGTTCGACGCATCCAGCACCACCAGCACGTCGAACGCCGACTGGGGCCTCACCGCAGTGAGGCGGTCCGCTCCGGCGAGGAACGCGAACTTGTACGGAACAGGGTCAACGTTGTGGAAGGCAACCTGCTTGCCCTGCGATTCCAGGTACCAGGCCATCGCAATCTGCGAGCCCACGCAGTCTCCGTCGGGACTCGCATGGGAGCAGACCAGGAACGAGTTGTTCCGCGAGACCAGCGAGTGGAACTCAGTCCAGCTCATCCTGAATACCCCGGAGCAGTTGCTCGATATGAGCACCGTGTTCAATGGAGTGGTCGAGACGAAACGCGAGCCGGGGGAAGTGGCGGAGTCTGACGTGCTCGGCTACAACCTTCTGGATGAACGGCGCGGCGTGGTTCAGCGCCTCGAGGGCAGCCCGCTGCTCATCGTCACTGCCGTACACGTTGACAAACACCGTGGCGTTGCGCGTGTCGGTCGCAAGCTTGAGGTCAGTAACGCTGACAATCATCGGGATCCGCGGGTCGCGCACGCGATGCTGGATCGCATGCCCCACTTCCCGAAGCAGCTGTGCGCGCGAATGTTCAAGGTAATGGTTCTGTGACGCCACCGCCTGCACTCTCCCCGGGACGCGCCCGGCACACCCGACCGCCGTGCGCACCGCCTACAGCTTGCGTGCGACTTCGACCTTCTCGTAGGCCTCGACCCGGTCACCCTCGCGATAATCGTTCGTGCCCTGGAGCACGATGCCGCACTCGTAGCCGGACGCCACCTCGCGGACGTCGTCCTGGTTGCGGCGCAGCGACCCAATCGTCGTATCCACCACCTCGACATCGTCACGGATCAGCCGTGCGAACGCGTTGCGGGTCATCTTGCCTTCCAGCACCATGCAGCCGGCAACCGTCCCCACCTTCGAGATTCTGAACACCTTGCGTATCTCGGCCCGGCCGAGCACGTTCTCCTTGATCTCGGGCGCGAGCATCCCTTCCATCGCCTGCTTGATAGCGTCCACGGCCTCGTAGATAACGCGGAACAGCCGTATCTCGACGCCCTCGTCGCGTGCCAGTTCGCGGATCTTGGGGTTGGGACTGAGGTGGAACCCGATGATGATCGCATCGGACGCCTCCGCCAGCATGATATCCGCTTCCTTGATTGCACCGACACTCTTGTGGATCACCCTGAGTTTCACTTCGTCGGTGCTCAGACGCTCCAGCGAGGCGGCGAGCGCTTCCACCGACCCGTCCACGTCACCCTTGATCACCAGGTTGAGGTTCTGCACCTTGCCGGCCTGTATCTGTTCGTGCAGGTGGTCGAGGGAGATGGTACCGATACGGCGCATCTCACGTTCCTTCTGGGCAAGGCGGCGCCGCGCGCTGATCTCCCGCGCTTCCTTCTCATCGCCCAGCACCCTGAATGAATCCCCCGCCTGCGGTGTCCCGCTCAACCCGAGTACTACCACCGGCTGACCCGGCCCCGCATCCTCCACGATACCACCGCGCTCGTTCAGCAGTTCGCGCACACGACCATGGTGGATACCCGTGATGAACGCGTCCCCGCGTCGCAGAGTACCCTTCTCGATAAGGATGGTGGCGATGGGCCCTTTGCCTTTGTCAAGCTCCGATTCGATTACCACGCCGCGGGCGGCAGTATCCGGATTGGCCTTCAGTTCGAGTATCTCCGCCTCAAGCGCAAGGACTTCGAGAAGCCGCTCGATGCCCTGGCCGGTCTTGGCGGAAATCTCCACGCACGACACCTTCCCGCCGTAGTCCTCCACCATCACGTTGTAGCCCGCCAGCTCACTCTTGACCTTGTCGATATTGGCGGTGGGGAGGTCGACCTTGTTGATTGCCACCACCAGCGGCACGTTGGCGGCGCGCGCATGGTCGATAGCTTCCTTGGTCTGCGGCATCACGCCCGAATCCGCCGCAACCACCAGCACCACCACGTCGGTTACCTGCGAGCCGCGGGCGCGCATAGCCGTAAACGCCTCATGGCCCGGCGTGTCGAGGAACGTCACCGGACCGTGGCTCGTGCGCACCTCGTAGGCGGCGATGTGCTGCGTAATCCCGCCGGCTTCACCGGCAATGACATTTGTCTTGCGCACGAAGTCGAGCAGAGAGGTCTTACCGTGGTCCACATGTCCCATCACGGTCACCACCGGCGCGCGCGGTCTGAGCTTCGCAGGATCGTCCGCTTCCTCCTGCTCCTCAGCATCCGGCGTATACTCCGCCATCAACTGCGCCGTGTACTCGAACTCGTCGGCAACCATGGAGATAGTGTCGAAGTCGATGCGCTGGTTCGCCGTGGCGAACAGGCCGAGCTCCAGGCATTTGGCGACTACCGTCGTCACCGGCTGGTGCATCATGTTGGCCAGTTCGCTGACTGTCACGAACTCGCTGACATGCAGAATCTTCTTCTCGACCTCCGCCATCTCGTCGCCTGGCCCGCGCTCCTTGCGGTACTTCCTCCGCTCCACGCCGGCGCCTATCTGCGCGAGCGTCCGGCGCACATTCGCTTTCAGTTCGACTTCGGAACTCTCGGCTTTGACCGGCCGTGACGGTCTGCGGTGGGGCTGCTTGCCCCGGCGCCGTCGTTCACCTTCACAGGTCTGCCCGGGTGCAACCGAGGTCGGAAACGCGTTGCCGAACATGCGGCCGGCAGGGGGCCGGTCACCGAACTGACGGAAAAAGCGGTCACCAAAC
>CAZJJT010000107.1:10120-10979 GCA_964546395.1 uncultured Fibrobacterota bacterium | reverse complement strand
ATGCGTGCGAGATCCGGAATCCCCTGGTACACGGGCGCGATACACTCGAATGTCCCGATACCGTCCACCGCTCTTCCCGCTCTGCATACCCCCGCGCCGAGCGCGTTGCAGCACTGGTCGTGGCCACCGACTACCACTTTCACGCCCGACGGCAATCCGAGGGGCTGGGCAACGGCCGCATCCACCGTCCCTGCAACGGCACCCGCCGGCAGGCACCGCGGCAGCTTGCTCCTGTCAATGCCCGCGGCATCAAGGAGCTCCGCCGACCAGTCCTGCGCCCCGATATCGAACAACAGTGTCCGGTTCGCACTGGAGTAGCTCGCGAATGGCTCGCAGCCGAGAAGGTACCCCACCATCCCGTCCCACAGCAGGAACACACTCGCCGACTGGTACAGCTCGGTCCGGTTGTCACGGAGCCATGCCAGTTTCGGCATCGTGTAGTACGGTGCCGGCGGATTGGGGTTGAGCGCGAAGAGACGCTCCACCCCGACGGTTGCTACCAGCCGGTCGGCGTACTGCGCGCCGCGCGAGTCGTGGCCAAGGATACACGGCGCGAGGATACGGCGGTCTGCGCTCACCGGTGTGGCCGCTTCCCCCATGCTGCTCACGCACAGCGCGGCTACCGGATCCCGCACGCATGTCGCGGCAACTTCAGCGATGACTTCCTGCACCCGTTGCCACACCACCGCGCTGTCGAGTTCAGCCCACCCCGGCTGGGGCATGGCCACGACATACTCCCGGTAGGCGTGAGCAAGGCACGTTCCCTCGGCAGAGAACGCTGCGGCCTTGCAGCCGGTGGTGCCGATGTCGATGCCGAGAAGGCTCATTGCGCTCTCACAGCAGGGAAATGGTACATAGG
>CAZJJT010000107.1:0-10110 GCA_964546395.1 uncultured Fibrobacterota bacterium | reverse complement strand
ACTCCTGTATTCTGTGTCCTACATACTGAGTTCTGTGTCCCTACCCCCCTACCACACCCACCCCATACCCCAGGTACCTCTCGAACGCTTCCACCACTACTTCGCGAACGCTTCCCGGTGTCATGCTCACATGGTGGCGGTAGCCGTTCAGTCCTACATACCGCAGCACCGGTTCGAGACCCTTTATCTCGGCGACGCCGGCGCAGCCGAAGAACTCCGGCGGAACCGGGTCTTTGGTAATCCTGCCCTCACCAACGTAGAATTCGAGGTTGCCACTGTCTGTCTTTGAGCTGGCAAACGTCATGGGCGTCGGCGCGATGCGCCCGGTGTTGCAGCCAAACCCATGGCCCGGGCCAAGGGCCTTGGCAAACATGGGATGGTCGACGATCTGTCCCTTGGCTGTCATCAGTTCCTGCGCGACCGGCCCGCAGTGGAACAGGATGCACTTGTCGGGGGTATCACCGTAGTTGTTGTTCCAATCGAGGCACGCCGCAGGGCGGGTCGAGGCGAGGTTGAGCGCACGCATCGCTACCGCGTTGCACACGTCGAGTTCGCACGCGGCTGGCATGCCGCGGTTGTTGAGGTCGCTCAGTATCACGCAGGGCGCTATTCCGAGCTGCTTCTCCAGCTCGAGCCAGCAGCGAAGCGCAAGCGCGTCCAGGTTCAGCTCCTTCACCAACCCGTCCAGCACCACCCCGAGCCGCACCAGGTTCCTGAACGTTTCGTCGGGAACGCCGCCCCAGCTGGTGTAGGCCTTCATCTTCGCGGCCTTCGCCTTGTATCCCTTGTCGGTCGGCTCCATGGCGTTCACCCGTGCAATCACTTCCGAAAGGTCAACCGTTTCGGTGGTGATCCCGCATTTCTGCAACGCGAGTTCGTCGAACCGCACCGTCTTGAATGCCGAGGTCCGCGCGCCAATCGCCCCCACCACCATGCGCTTCATGCCGTTTACCACACGGCATACCGCGGCAAACTGGCTCAGGACCTGCCCGAAAGCTCTCGAAGACGGGTGCACCACGTGGGGACCCATTGCCGAGAACTTCACTCCGTACTGCACGAACACATCCATCACCGAGAACTTCCCGCAGAACGCATCCCTGCGCCGCGCGTTGTCCATCTTGTCGAGTTCGTCCGGATACCCCTGCACCAGGATCGGCACACCCGCGTCCTGCAGCGCGGCCACCGCGCCAGTCTCATCACCGAAGTTCGGCAGGCACAGAATGACACCGTCGAACTTCCCGCGGTTCGCCTGCAGGAACTTCGCGTAGACCGCACCTTCCTCAGGTGTCTCCACAGCTCCGTACCGCGTTGCGTTCGCGGCGAGCAGCAGCGCCTTGTGCCCTGCCTTCTCCACGGCCTTCTTCATCTCGGTGCGCGCTGAAGCGATCAGCGACTCGGGGAAGAACCCCCGGTTACCGAAGTACAGCGCGAATGTGAGTCTGGATGTTCTCATCTGTTCCTCCTGTGCTGGTTGCGTGGGGGACACAGTACACAGGATACAGAACGCGGGATGGGCATCCATTCTGTGTCCTGCGTACTGTGCCCGGTGTTCTCCTTCACTTCCCTGCCACCCCCAACTCCTCTGTCACCACTTCCACAGTCGCATCGTACACCGCAGCCTGCGCATGATACACCGACTTGCCGATTGCCTGTTCGTATGGCTGACGTATCGAAGTGGCGACGTTGACCTTGGCAATGCCGTTGCGGATACTCTCCTGAAGGCAGGAGCGTTCGATGCCCGATCCTCCGTGGAGCACCAACGGGATCCCGGTGGCATCACGCAACTGCCTCAGTCGGTCCATGCTCAACCGTGCCTGCACCTTCTTCTGGTCCTTGCGCGCCCTCGAGACCGCACCGTGCACGTTGCCAATCGCCACCGACAGCCAGTCTACTCCCGTGCGCTCCACAAACTGCCGGGCTTCCCCAGGGTCGGTGAACCCCTTGCCCGTCGCGAACAACTCCTCGTACGGCGGCAGGGGTCCCTCCTCGTGGCCCATCACCGCGCCCAACTCCGCCTCAACCGGCACCCCCCTGATATGCGCCATCGCCACGACCTTCTTCGTAGCCGCGATGTTCTCTTCCAGCGATAGCCGTGACCCGTCAACCATCACCGACTGGTACCCCAGCCGAAGCGCCTCCTCGATCAGCCGCTCGTAGTCGACTCGCTTGCCGTCCTCGTCAATCACCGGCACGTGGTCCAGATGCAGCCAGGTGTACTCCGGGTCTCCCACGCGCCCGTACTCCTCCCGGACCGCCGCGGGCCCCCCCGCCTCGAACTTCTCCCAGTCCGGCCGCGCCACGGCAATCATGCCGAGCGTTCTGGTGTCCCGGAGGGCCTGCACCACCGGCGCCATCATGGGGAGGTAGCAGATGTTGAACGCAGGCACCGTGGTTTCCGCGGCAGCTGCGCGCTGCACGATATCTCCTGTGGTTCCGCTCACTCGTTCTCCCTGGTTGCCTGTTTGCACATGGGTGACCTGGTACTGAATATCGCTGATTCCTTCTGGTAGAGACATGGCAATGCGGGCAGTGACATGTATATTATGGCATACATCCCGGCCGAGGGTGTTCACAATGCTCCGCTACGCAATCCGCACCGAACACGTCGACCGCATCGTTCGCCTGCTGGCCACCGTTCTCGATATCCCCATCGCCTTCTTCGATATCGACCACCGACGGCTGGAGTCGTTCGAGGCGGGCCCCGACTCGGCCTACTGCGCCACACTGCGCCGTGCCCCGCAGTTCAACCGCCTGTGTGAAGAGTGCGACCGGGAGCACTTGCTCGAGGCCCGGCAGCGCAAACGCACGCTCCTGTACACGTGTCACAACGAGCTGCGTGAAGCAGCGGTGCCGCTGTTCGACGAGGATGCCAATTACCTTGGCGCAATCGTGTTCGGCCAGGTCCGTGACCCCTCGAAGGGCCCGCGGCACACCAACGAACCGAGACTTCGCGCGTTGTATGAAGCGCTGCCTGCCTATTCTGACGCAGAGGTACGCAACATCGCTGCGCTCCTCGCCTACTTCGCGCAGTACATGATCCAGAACCACCTGGTGGGAGTGAAAGCCGCGCCCTGGGCAGAGCGGGTCCGGGCCCATGTTGCTGATCATCTCCACGAACGACTCGACATCGGGACTCTCGCACGAGTGAGCGGGGTCTCCGCCTCCCAGGTGTCCCATGCGTTTCACAGGGAGACCGGCCAATCACCTGCTGCGTTTGTTCGCCACGAACGCATGCGACGCGCCAGGGAGCTGTTGCGCCAGGGACGGCAGGTCAAGGAAGTGGCGTACTCGCTCGGGTTCTGCGACGAGTTCCACTTCTCGAAGGCGTTCAAGAAGCAGTGTGGCGCAAGCCCCAGGGAGTGGACGCGGCGACAATAGCGCTGAGAAGCATCAGTGCGGGCGGGGTGCCGCAGTACTGTGACGCACCGAGAGGAATCCGGGGATCTCCGAGCCGGAGGCGCCTATTGGGCGGATGCGGTTGAGGATGTGGTCGAGTGCCGCAGCCACTACCCCGGCCATGTTGAAGTTGTAGCTGGTCAGCCCTTCGCCGAACGCATCGACGGTGTCGTCGAAGCCAACCACTGAGAGCGCGTGCGGCACGCGGACTTGCAGCCTGTTGAGATACGCCAGTGCGTGGAACGCGACGTCGTCGTTGGTCGCCACCCACGCGGTAATTGACTGGTCGGCACGCGCGCGCTCGAACCCGCTCTCAAGCCGCTGTGCCAGGAATTTGCTCCAGGCATACGGAACAGCATGGAAGTTGTGGAAGTAGTCCATCATGCCTTCCGTGACCGCGGTCACCCCGCCGAAGAACGCTGCCGTGGAATCAAGGAATCGCGCGTATGCCGGGTGTTGGCGCAGATGGCGCTCTCGGTGCTCGAAGTCACTCACCTCCGGGGTTGCGACGCTCACGACAGCACCCGTCATGCCGGCCCGGGCAAACGACGACTCCAATCCCTCCCTGCGCTGCCGGCACCACGCCACATCATCGGACAGAGTGAAGCAGGCGATGCGTCGGTGGCCAAGGGAGCGCAGATGGTTGCCGACCGACTCGCCTGCGGTCATCTCCCGCGACGGACAGAACGTCCGGCACCACTCGCGCTGCCGCCCCTTCCCCGCCGGCGGGGGACGCGTCGAGGAGTTCTCGTCGACGAAGGCGGCTGGTTGCGCGTGCTGGGAGAGCAGTTCGCGAATGCGCGCACGCCAGTCGGCGGACAAGCCTGTGGTCAGGACCATGAACCCGACCACCGCCTCCTGTGCTGCCAACTCGACAACAGACTGCGACTCAAGGTAGTGTCCCCGCTTCGAGCCCACCGCGCTTTCGCAGTCGACAACGCGGACCGCCAGACCGCGCGACACGCACTGTGACTGCAGCTGCCGCCACAACTCCTGGGCGCGTGGCGACAGCGCGCTCAGGATGTGCATGTCCGCGGTGAATGCGATCACCACAACCGTCGCGCGCGAGGGCGGCGACGGACCGCGGTCAACACGGTAGCCTCTCCCGAAACGCTCCAGAACCCTGTCGCACACCAGACTGTCCAGAGCACGGCGCACCGTGACATGGGCTGCACCGTGTGTAGCTGCGAGCTCCTTGCACGAAGGCAACGGCGCACCTGGGCCCAGGGCACGGTCGGTGATGGCAGACATGACCGCATCACGCACCGACACCCATCTCGGCTCTCGTTGCGGGCACGGTGGAACCACAAGGGCGCGCGATTGGGCAAGGGGGTGCGGCACAGTGGATCGCAGACCAGCCGCAAGGAACAGACCCGGCGAACCGGCAGCGACGAGAACCCCCTGCTCAACGAACCGGCGAACCGCCCTGGCCATGGTAAGCGGTGCCACGTGGCACGCACACGCCATTTCTCTGGTTGACGGCAGTCTGATACGACCACTGGTGCTCAACTTGTGTACCCGGGAACGGATGTGCTCCTCGGCCCTCTGTCGCGCATCCAGTTGGGCAGACTTCTCGGACACGATTTCCACCTTTGCGTCGTTCGCATGATGTATGTCGAGAACCTACTATTGGTTAATTTAGTTAATGTCTTGCCGAGCCAGCAGTACCGGGTTGGGTATCCTTAATGTGTGAACACCCGACCGGAGGACCCTCGCATGAACACTCGCCTATGGTGCCACCTACCTGGAGTTGCCCTGCTGTGCATCTTTGTCCACACCCCGACGGGTGCCGTGCAGATTCCCCAGGGCATGAACCTGGGCTGGATCAACTACTATGGCATGGACCTGCCGTTCACCGATGCTGCCACCACGTTCAGTGCCAGTATCCAGACACCGTGGGACCAGTCGCAGCAGGTTGGGAGTCCAGGCATGGAATGGATGACCAAGCAGTTCGACGACCCGACCTGGCGCTACGACACGCACCGCGCACGCTATCTGGACTTCGATGAGTACGGTTACCCCCTGAAGGTTCCGGTGACTGTCCAGGGGGAATCCACCTATGTCCACACCAGCTTCAGCAACAACTACGAAGCCGGCAACTATGTGCTGCTGTACGACGGAGAGGGTGACATTGCAGTATCGGGCGTTCGTCAGTCTGCCACGCACGAGATCTCGAAGTCCCCTGGGCGCATCCTTTTCTACCTCAGCGGCATCGGACGGGCGGGAGTGGTCAACGACCAGGGCACCGAGAACTGGAACGCGGTAACCATCACCCGCTCCACTGAAGGCGACCACATCCGCAACATCCGTATCATCCCCGAGCGACTCGAAGCCGGCGATGCATACAGACTGCCCGAAAATCTGTTCAACGCGTCGTACATGGAGGGCCTGAAGGGGCTGCATATACTCCGGTTCATGGAAGGCAATTTCACCAACAACAACTACTGGGTCAACCCGAGCAACCCATCGGATGTCAGTGCGTTCATGGATGCCGCGCACCCGGTGTTCCTGGGGCAGAAATACTGGAGCACGCGCACGCGACCCGGCTATTTCACGATGGCCAGCTTCCAGTGGCGTGCCATGCCATACGAGTACATGATTGAGATGTGCAACCAGATCGGGGCACACCTGTGGGTGAACATCCCGCACGCGGCTGACGACGAGTACATCCGCGAGTGTGCCGCTCTGGTCAGGAGTCTTCTGGACCCCCGACTGAAGTGTTACATCGAGTATTCGAACGAAACGTGGAACTGGGCCTACGGCTACCCACAGTCCACCTGGCTCGACCGTAATGCCACCGACGCGGCCGACAGTATCCGTGCGAGACTCGCAGCCCTGGGCGGCACCGGTCAGTCGCACGTGCAGAAGCGGGCCTGCATGGCCAAGCGCACGTTTGACATCTGGCGCTCTGTCTTTGCCGGCCAGGAGCAGCGCCTGGTACGCGTCGCCGCAGGCCAGTTGGCCAACGTGTCGTCACATGTCCCGTTCCTGGACTACCTCGAGGCCAACAGCGCGACGCCCGGCGACAAGGGCTATGATGTGATCTCGGCAACGTCGTACTGTGGTGTCGGCGGATGCAGTTCGTGGACCAGCGGCAGTCAGATAGTCCAGGCCGCCATCAACTACTGGCCGACTTACTCGGGCGCATGGAACCGATCGTTTGATTCACTGGCGGCAGCGCGAGGAGCCGGCTACATCACCTACGAGGGCGGAAGCCACATGAACGCCGACCGCTCCTGCCCCGACACCTGGGACTACTACTATGCGGCCAACTTCGGTCCGACCAGCCCGAGTGTCTACCAACTCTACATGAACCAGTTCTCCACCCTTGCGGCTGGAAGCGCACCGTTCCACGGCAACGTAGTGTTCATGTACACCGCTGGATCGCTCGGACATATCCGTGACACGCGTGGTCTCTTGACAAACAAGGACAGCACGCTGGAGGCGAACCCGAAGTTGCAGGCGTTGCTGGATGGGAACACGGAGAAGGGCGCATGGACCCCGCCGTCACCTGTAGTGGGCCCTCCGGGACTCGGGGCACTGTCCGCGGTCCCGCACGGGACTTCCACGCGTCGGGCCACGCGGTCGGTACCCGCCGCGACGGGCACCGGCGTTCGGGTCGTTGTCGCGGCCCGCGGCCACGTGCTTTCGCTGTCGCTGCCGGCCTCCTCAGCGCTGATTGCGGTCTATGCTGTTGATGGCACGCTCATGTGCCGCTTCGCCGCGACCGGCCACGGCATGGCACTTGACCTGTCTGGCCTGGCCAGAGGGTCGTACGTAGTCCGCGCGAGCAGCGCAGCAGAACGCGTTGAGCAGAGGGTGGTGATATGGCGGTAGCCGCTACGACACCGACACGACCGTGATCTCGAACACGAGGGTCTTGCCGGCAAGTTCGTGGTTCGCGTCGAGTGTGACAGTGGTGTCGGTTACTTCCGTGACAGCCACCACCACGGGTGCGCCGCTCTCGGTCATCGCCCGCAGCTTCATCCCCACGCGCGGATCCAGATCCTCGGGAAGAGCACTTCGTGCCACCTCGTTGAGCAACTCGGCGTCATGCTCGCCGTAGGCCTCGGAGGCGGCAATCTCGACGGTCTTCGATTCGCCCGGTTCCATGCCGACGACCGCCGCCTCGAACCCGGGGATCATCTGGTGCTCGCCGATCGTAAACTCCAGCGGCTCACTTTCCTGCGATCGGTCGAACTCGCTTCCATCAAGGAGCTTCCCGACATAGTTCACCTTCACCGTGTTGCCCTGCGTTGCCTTGCCCATGGCTCCCCCTCGCGCAAACTGTGATGTGTGGATCCGGTGCGTCAGGTCGGCAATACGAGAGGAACCGCGGAAACCAAGATAACGCGAGACGGGCGCAATATACTGCCTCGGGCGAGAGGCCCATGTCGTCTCAGGCGCGCGTCGAGACGGTGTGTGCTCGACCGGTGGATCCCTTCTGGCTGATGAACCCTTCGATCTCCACCGGTTCGTACGAGTCACCGCCCGCCTCGGCGCCGTGGGGATCGAAGATGTGCGCGAGGAGTGCGTGCGCCGCCGCCGTGCAGTTGAAATTGTAACTCGTCAGCCTCTTCATCATCGCTTCCACACTGTCGTCGAAGCCGACAACCGACAGGACGGCGGGAACACCGACGCCCTGTGCTTCCAGGAACGACAGCCCTTCCAGCGCGATGTCGTCGTTGGCCGCAACCCAGGCCGTGATATCGCGGCGCGAGAGCGCCTCGTGGAACAACGGGACCAGCAGTGGCCGCATGAGTTCGCGCCGCATCAGCAACTCAATCTGGTTGCGAAGCACATCGATACGCCTCAAGCGCAGGAGCAGCGACATTTCCCGCGAACGCGTGCCGCGCCGGCCAGACAGCAGCTGCCGCGCGGTCGGCGGCGCTTCCTCTGACTCGAATACCGCCACGCGTCCGGTTTCTCCCGACAACTCGTCGAACGCGTTCCGCAGCCCCTGCAGACGGTTCCTCGACCAGTCGGTATTGCCGTGCACCGAAATGAATGCCGCCGAGTGGTGGTTCAGCCCCCACAGGTAGCGACCGATCTGCTCGCCCGCAGACGGACTGAACGCGAGCGAAAACACCCGTGCCATGCCGGAGCGACGACGGGCAACGGGCAGGCGGTACCCTATCCCCTCGTCCAGGACCGCCACCGGCACGGTGTCTGTGGGAAGCTGGCCCAGGAGGTCGTCCAGCTCCGCCGACTTCAGCCCGTGCTGGAACACCACGAAACCCAGAGGGTAGGGGCGGCTGGCGCACAGCTGGCTGTGCATCACCACGCGGTTGCCCGGCAGGGGCGGCAGTGCGAACGGTCGCACCGCGAGCGTGACATGGCTCCGGGCACACTCGCTCTCGAGCGCCATGAGATAGTCCCTCGTTCTCGAGGAGAACTGGTGAAGACTCCCGTCGGGGTAGCCCGCCGCAACCAGCGTGACGGTACTGTCGGGACTGGCGGCAACCGGCGCCGGCACCCGAAACCGCCTGTTGACAGGCTCAACCTCATGACGCTCCGCCAGGCAATGAAGGGCCTTGCGGAGCGTGCGGAAACAGACCCCGTAGCGTCGCGACAGTTCCTTGGGGGCCGGGATAGTCGTGCCGGGCTTGTACAACCCGTTCCGTATGTCCCTCCGTATGCCCTCGGCGGTCAAGCGCCACCGGGCCCTGCGCGGGGTCCGCGGTCCAGCCACAACCGGAGCCGCAGCAGCAACACCGCTCACGTGGATACCGCGCCCGGGAGCCGACGTGACCGCACCCTCCCGCTTCAGCCGGCCAAGCGCCCGGAGGAGCACCACCGGAGAAACGCCGGCGGCCGCGGCCAGTTGCTGGTGTGGCGGAAGCCGTGCACAGCCGTTTCTACGATACTGCGTGACGGCACGCCGGAGGTACTCGTACGCTCTACGTTCAGCGGACTGCATATAGTAATCTATAGTAAATATATGTCTTCTAGTCAATGCTCTGTTCGGCGCATCAGCATGGAACACCCTAGATTGTTGTCAGGGAAAGGGGGGTACCATGAGGCACGTCCGCATCGCTCATCCATCCAGGCCAATCTGCAGCACGGCCCCGTCCATCGCTCTGCTCGTGTGTGCGGTGCTTTTCCTGCCGCCCGCAGCGTCTGCCACGCCGAACCATCTCGGTGTCGGACTGGTTCCCCCAAGCGACTACAATCCGCTGAAACTGTTTGCCGATGCTATCAAATGTGCCAGAGCGTTTACCGTCGATGATTTCAGTGGCGACCCGGTGGCGCTCGACGCGCAGGGGTGGCCGCTCGACGATGCCGGGATCATGATGTGGGCCGGCGCCGCGCACATGCAGGGCACGTACCGGCTCTATTTCACCACGCAGAGCCCGTCAGTGGACGCCCGGACCGTAACGCTCGGGTTCGCCGGAGCCTCACCGACCCCTCAGAACACGGCCTACGATCCGGCCACCAACACGGTTGCCTATGACCTCGCCGTCCCCGACGTCGGCGCCTTCAGGCTGTTCCTGCGCAATACCCAGGGTGGTGTCAGGAACATCAAGTGCATGCGACCGACCACCACCGGCGCGAGCACATCGTACGACACCTCGGTGACATTCACCACGCAGGCCAAGGACGTGCTTGGCAGGTTCCAGGTGCTGCGGTTCATGCACGTGGTAAACAGCCTGTCGAGCAACATGGTATCGGAGTGGTCGCAGCGTACGCAGCCCGACTACGCCCAGCAGGTGG
>CAZJJT010000106.1:0-11186 GCA_964546395.1 uncultured Fibrobacterota bacterium | reverse complement strand
GACAGCGCCCTGTGCATGGGGCTGCTGATCCTGATCGTGGTCTGCTGGCTGTGGGCGGCGGCCGATGCGTATGTTCTCGGGATGAGAATGGACAGGGAACCTGCACGCCCGAAGGAACAGGCGCACTGAACAGCGCTCAACCGCGGGTCCCGGTCAGCATCATTGCGCAGACTACCGACCTGGCCCACCGGGTACCCCGCGAAGCCCCCAAAGGCACCTGCAACAGCGGGATCTACCGCCAGTCAATCACGACACCCGTGTACTCGTCGCGCTTGTTCATCAACCCATCGTAGGCCCCCGGCACCTTCGCCGGTTTCACCACGTGGCTCAGCAGCTCGCGGACCTTGAGCCTGCCGCGTGCGATAAGATCGAACGCGTTGCCGAACATCCAGCTCACGCTGCGGCGCGTGTTGCGATCGGGCCGGACCGGGTAGCGCCACATGTGGGCGCCGCGGACCACGATACCGTTGCTGTGGATCGTGTGGAATGCCTGCGTAATATTGCCCTCGAACGGCGCACGTGGCGTACCCACCAGTACCACTTGCCCGAACAACCTCGTGGCATTGATGCAGTTGAGCAGCGCAGGCGTCATGCCCGTGGCGTCCACACACACATCCGCACCGTCACCCGCCGTCTCCCCTTTCACCGCGTCCACCTGGTCGGCGCCGGGAACACCGATCACCACGTCGATCCCGACTTTTCGCGCAAGCTCGCACCGCTGTTTCACGGGGTCCACACCAATCACGCGCGCGCCGCGCAGCGCATACATCTGTGCCGCCAGGTTCCCCACCATCCCCAGGCCAAACACCGCCACCGTGTCATTGAGTGCCAGCTCGGTGCACTCGGGCGCGGTCATGGCAATCTCCGCCATGCACCCCACGGCGGCATCAACCGGGTCGATGTCCTCCGGTACGGGAAACAGGTAGCCCCACTGGTGGTTCTCGCCGTGCGTGAACCGCTGCACCGATGCGTGTTTGCCGGCGTAGAACACGCGGTCGCCGACAGCGAAGTCGTCGACCCGATCGCCCTTCGCCTCGATACGGCCGATGGAGCCGTACCCGGGCCGCGCCGGAAACGAGTGGCCCGGTTCGAGGGCGTTGAGTCGCGCCAGTTCGGTGCCGGCGCTGATAATCGACGTCTCGTTGCGGATCAGCACCTCTTTGGGGTCGAGGTCCCCGCCGCTCACCTCTTCCTGCTTGACTCCCACTACACCCTTGGCCGTGAACTCGATGAATGTTGCTTTCACTGGACGTGTCCTGGCTGGAGACGGGGGAAAGATACTACTGCTTCGGCCGCATGCGTTCACGCCGTCGCGCGTTGCGGCGGCGGACCATCCGGACCAGCCACCTCGGGAGTCCCCGTGCCGCGAGTATCATCATCCTGTTGAGAAACCCGGGGACACACACCACCTGGTTGCGCTCAAGCGCCCGAAGAGACGCCTCGACAACATCCTCCGCACTCATCCAGCGCACGATACCGCGATCTCTCCAGAGCGCCTTCGTGTGGCCCATCCGAAGGTGAAAGTCGGTGCGCGTGAACCCGGGGCAGAGCGCCTGCACGCGCACACCGGTATCGTGCAGCGAAGACGCAAGGGCTTCGGAGAAGCTGCTGAGGTACGCCTTGCTTGCACCGTAGGCGGGAACAGAGGGAGTGGCGGTGAACGCCGCCACCGAGGCCACGTTGATGATATCGCCCTCGCCGCGGCGTATCATCCCGGGCAGCGCCGCCCGGCAGAACCGCACGGGGGCATCGACATGGACCCGGTTCAGTGTGAGCGTTTCCTCAACCGGGTTATCGGCGAACGCGCCGTTGATGCCGTACCCGGCGTTGTTCACCAGCAGGTCGAGACGCGGGAGCGCGAGGATACGCTGCTCAACCAGCGCGATATCCTGCTCCTGCGAAAAATCGGCAATGAGCACGTCGACACTCACCCCGTGCGCCGCACGGATGTCGGCGGCTACCCCCGTGATCACCTCGACCCGCCGGCCGGTGAGCACCAGTTCGTGCCCCTCGGCGGCAAGCCGCCTCGCAAACGCTTCACCGATACCGCTGGTGGCGCCGGTGACAAGGGCTACAGGGCGAGCAGACGACGAAGACATGATCGACCTGAAAATACGCATGCGCCATTGATGTGCCCTTGCTGCTGCAGACAGCAGTTCATTGCATCCAACCGATCTTGAAGGTTGTGCTGTCGCCGATTGCAGCGTTGCCGTCGGTTGTGGGGGACACGCACACACTGCTGCCCGTGTCCCGTCGCCGGAGAGCGCATTGTGCCGGCCCGCAACCGGGTCCCCGGCTGCGGCAACTGCCTTGTGGTGGCCGCAGTGGGGTTGCCGGCGCGTGGAAGTTGGTTGGGGGCAAGGAACGCACGAGACGTGCACGTGAACGCAGATGACCCCCTTGCCTCCTTGCTGCCGGGCAGTTATAATCCAGAAGCGCACATCTTGTCGCTACAGTATTCACAATATCCACCCGCTCCAAGGGAGGTCTGCATGGGCCGAACGCCTCATGCCTGGTCCAGAGGTCTGCTATGCACGCTGGTTGTGCTCAGTGCTACGGCACTGCCGCGCGCTGCCGAAGGCGGTGGGAAACCGGTCATTGCGATTGCCGGGTTTTTCGACGAGACCGGCTCGCCGGTCTGGGATGTGGTCAAGGCGATCCAGCCCAAGACGGCGGAGTATCTCAACCAGATCGGCATGGTCCAGCACCAGTCCGCCGAAGACATTGCGGCGTTCAACAGCGCGCGCGAGTTGGTCCAGCTCTCCAGCGGCTCGCAACGTCTCGAGGACCTCGAGAAAATCGCCGCGAAGGGCATTGACAAGTTTGTCTATCTGCAGCTGGTGCAGGAGCTGTCTGCGTGGGGCATGGTGGATGCGCTCTACGCGCTGGTGATAGACGTGCAGACGCGCGAGTTCTCGGCCGTGCCGCTTGGAACCTACAACAACAAGGCTGCCAAGGGGCAGGGGCTGACCAGGGACAAGATTATCAGGAAGACGAAGATAGCGAAGAAGGCGGATGCGGCCGCGAAGCAGGCGGCCGGGATCCTTTCGGTCTACCTGACCACCGAAAGCCGTGCCGCACGGGACATGGTGTTTGAGCTTGAAGACACGCGGGGCGCCATGAAACGCGCCAGCTACGGCAAGGCGGTGGCACTCGTGCTGACCGGCAGTGCCATGCTGTCGGCGCTGGAAGTCGTGGGGTATTTCCTCGACGACCCTGACAAGGCGGACGACGATTACCTTGCCGGGTCGATGCAGATCATGGGAATCGCCTACTCGCTGCCGATCGCGATCGGCTTCGGCAATTTCGGCAAGCGTATCGGGCTGGGGATTCACTACAGCAAGCTGCAGCGCCAGTTCAAGGCGGCTGCGGGAACCACGTACCGCCTTCCCGACGTTCCCCGGCAGTAAGGGAGGAGACCAGCCATGAACGCACGATCAATCAAGGAGTTCGCGAGTATGAAACCGAGTCTGCATGTGCTGATCGCGGTGCTGGCCATGCTTTTCACCGGAGTATCGACCGCACAGGATGCCGAGGTGGCGGCGGAGGGGGCGACGGACGTGGGGGCCGAGACAGGTGCTCCACCCGCAGAGGTGGTGGAGACGCCGATGGAAGAAGCGTCCGAAACACCTGCCGTGGTTGAGAAAGCCGTCGCTGACGAGCAGGTGAAGCAGGACCTGGGACTGGTGAAGAAGCAGGAGGGTGACGGCATTGTTCTGGGCGTGGTCCCGGCCGACACGTTTCTGAATGTCAAGGCCGCCATGCGCACAATGCTGCTGATGAACGGCGCCGACCAGTTCATCAAGGCCGCCGACCGCTTCTCCATCTATCTCCAGGGCTACCTCGCCTCCACCGAGGGAATCACGCTGGCCGATATCGACAGTGCCCGCCTGGCTGAACTGCAGAACGAGATCGCCGCCGGCCAGCTTGGGGCCCGTGACGGGGAGATCGAACAACAGTGGAAGGGGATCGACGGGTTTGTGAGCAGCGGCTACGGCTACGGCAAGATCAAGGGGATGGGGTTTGTGCCGTTCAAGCACGCCCGGCTCACCTACACGCCCATGGGCGGCGGGAAGGGTTTCACGCTCATGTCGCTTGCGCCGTACTCGACCACCGGTTCATCCGACCCGCAGATGGCCCTCATGGCGGCGCGCGATGTCCGTGACCTCGTGGACGCCACCGCCGAGCAGCGCGAACTGGCCGAGAAGATTGCCATCGTCCAGCAGCGCTACAACTACCTCCGCAGCACCGGGTTCCTCCTGACGCTGCTGGCCGGCGCCGAGTACCTCGCCGCCGGCTACATGGCGGGCTACTGGGCCGAGCAGACCGAGAAGGACAACAAGAACAGCAACGGGTTCACGATTACCGAGTACACCTGCTACGTTCTGGGCAGCCTGGCAGTCGTGACATCGCCAATCAACCCGATCATGGCGGCAATCTACAAGGCGAAGCAGAAGAAACTGAAGAGGGAGTACAACGAGACATATGGGGAGCGGTATTCTCTCAAGTAGGATTGCAGATTGGGGATTGGGGATTGGGGATTGGAAAGCGAAGTCATTCCACAAGGAGCACGGGAACATGAAACCTCCGTCAATCCACGCACTGGGGTGCATTTTTCTCGCGCTCCTTGTCTCCACGCCCGCCACGACCGTCACTGCCGACGGGCGCGGGGCGACCGAGACCGCCGCGAAGGCCGACGCCCAGCGCAACGCGATCCAGAAAGCGGTCGGGGTCTACATCGCCTCCGAGACGCTGACCAAGAATTTCATGCTCGCCAAGGACGTGATCTTCTCGAAAGCCGAAGGGTTTGTCAAGACCTACAAGGTGCTCAAGACCGCCAGGGACCCCGACGGCATGGTCACCGTGAGTATCGAAGCCGACGTTGACGCGGCGATGGACAACCTGCTGAAGGACGAAGCGGCGGTGGACCTGCTCCTCCAGTGGGTCAACCGGCCGAAGTTCATGGTGCTGCTCAACGAGAAGAACGCGCGGGGTGAGCGTGACATGGTGGCCGAAACGCAGATCATCAAGAAGCTGCGCGAAATGAAGTTCCAGGTGGTCGATCCGGCCCAGATCGAGAAGGTGCTCGCACGCGACAAGGCGATTGCCGAACTCGAGGGAGATCCGTCCGCGGCGGCAGCGCTCGCCGCGCGGTTCGGGGCACAGATCCTGGTCACCGGCTCCTGCGAGGCGCGCGTGGTGTCGCATCCCGCCCTCGGCAGCTCGCTCTCCGGCCAGGCCAACATCTCCGGCCGTATTGTCAACGCCGACAACGCCGAGATAGTTGCCACCGACTCGTGGCACGGGAAGTTTGTGCATATCGACTCGCTCACCGCGGGGAAACGCGCCGCACTCGAGGCCGCTGACGGGCTCGTGAACTACCTGATCGGCGAGACTGTCAAGACGTGGGGACAGGCGAAAGCGAACGCCGTCACTATTCAGCTCACGATTACCGGCATGGAGTACCCGCACAAGGCAACGATCGCCACCTGCCTTCAGCACAGTGTCGAGGGGATCACCGAAGTCACTTCAGGATCATTCTCTGCCGGTGTCGGCGAGTACCAGGTGAAGTTTGCGGGCACCGCCGATGATCTCGGCGGACTGCTCTACGGCAAGGACTGCGGCGGGGTGAAACTGCTGGTGTACGAGCAGACGGGGAATACTATCAAGCTCAAGATTGAGAAGTAGCGACCGCTGTACGTGCTCATTCCGTCCTTCCCTGCGCATGTTCTGCCGGTCCGGCACAACGTATTTCTTCCCGCATGAATGGACCTCGACCGTCGATGGAACGCGTCTTCGGAACGCCGCACCCCTCGGTGAGCAACACCGGCCACGGCTGGGAATCGCGCGAGGACTGGGCTGCGCGCTGGGTGGTGCCGTCGTGCGAGCATCCGCCGTCCTTCGCTGCACTCTACCGGCTTCGCTTCACTCTCGACGAACCCGCCACCATGGTCGTGCATGTCACCGCCGACCAGCGCTACCGGTTGTGGCTCGACGGGTCGTGGGTGGCGCGCGGCAGCGAGCGCGGCATGGTGCGTTCGTGGTTCTATGAATCGTACGAACTTGCTCTTGGCACAGGGGAGCACGAACTCGCAGCTCTCGCGTGGTACCTGGCAGCCCAGGCGCCCTGGGCGCAGGCGACGGTCGGCCCCGGGTTTCTGCTTGCCGGCGACGAGCAGCACCAGGAGCTGCTGAGCACCGGCATCGCTCCGTGGGAGTGCACCGTACTCAAGGGGGTCTCCTTTCTGAGCGCCTCCGAGCAGATCAATGACAGTGTGGGTGCCGGCGCCCGTGTGCGTATCGAGGGACCGTCAGTCGAGCAGATGCTGCGGTCTGCCGACACGACGTGGGAACACGTACGCGCAACGCATCCCGGCAACAGCGGGTTCCGCCAGGGCGCCACGGATGGGGTCCATCTGCTCACACCGGCCACTGTCCCGCCGATGCGCGAGCGGTCCTGGCACGGCATGTCGGCAGCACTCGTGAGCAGCTGGGAACGCGCGCGAGAGCCGTTCGACCGCACGCGCACACTCGCAGACGAGCAGGTACGGTGGAACGCACTTCTCGAAGGGCGCGCCGCTGTCACGGTGCCGGCCAACACCCGACGCCGCATCCTGGTCGACCTGGGCGAATACTGCTGCGGGTACTGCGCGCTGTGCGTGGACGGTGGTCGAGGAAGCCGGGTGTCTGTCGGCTGGGCGGAGCGGTTGTCCACCGAAGCCGCGCGGGCCACTGCTGCGGTTGACCGCCACGGCATCGACGGGCTCTACTTCGTGGGTGTCGCCGATGAGTATCTCCCCAGCGGCCACCGCGGAGAACGCTACGAGCCGCTGTGGTGGATGGCGGGGACGTACGTGCTGATTGAGATCGAGACGGCCGGACAGCCGCTCGCGGTAACCGGGTTCGGTGTCACCCAGACCGGCTACCCGCTGCACACCGTGCACTCCTTCGCAAGCAGCGCCCCCTCACTCGACAGCATTGCGCCGGGCTGCCTGCGTACGCTGCAGGCGTGCATGCACGAGACCTACATGGACTGCCCCTACTGGGAGCAGCTCCAATACGTCGGCGACACGCGAATCCAGGCACTGCTGAGCTATGCGGTGGCGGCCGACCCGCGGCTTGCCCGCAAGGCGCTCGATATCTTCCGTTTCACTCTCAACCGCTCGGGCCCGTTCATCGCGAGCAACTGCCCGAGCCGAAGCGGACAGGTAATCGCGCCGTTCGCGCTGTGGTGGGTGTGCATGCTGCACGACTACGCGATGTGGGTCGGGGAGCCCGCGTTCGTGCGCGGCCTCCTGCCGCTCGCCTGGTGGATCGTGGACCACTTCGGCGCGAAGCGCGATGAGCGCGGCCTTGCGCGCTCCCCGCACGGGTGGAACTACGTCGATTCGGTGGCATTCGAGGGCGGCGAGCCACCCGGCTCTGAGCCGGGCGGCGTGAGCGCCATTCTGAACTGGCAGCTGGTGCTGGCGTTCACTGCGCTGGGCGAGTTGCACCGCTGGTGCGCCGACCCGGAACGGGCCGCGCTCGCCCAGCGCCTCGCCGCTGAACTCTCAGCCGCGTGCTGCACCGCCTTCTTCGACCCGGCACGCGGCGCGCTCGCCGACGACCTCGAGCACACCTCGTGTTCCGAGCACTCGCAGAGCCTGGCCCTGCTCTCCGGCACGCTTCCCGAGACAGTCACGGTCGCGGTCGAGCGCGCGCTCGTGTCCGACCCCGACCTCATCCGCGCCGGTCCCTATTTCACGCACTACGTCTGCCAGGCCTACCACCGCTGCGGTGCCGCACACACGCTCGTGGCGCGCTTGACACAGTGGAACCGGTTCGTGGACGCAGGGCTGAGCACGTTCCCCGAACACGACATCGTCGGACGCTCCGACTGTCACGCCTGGAGCGCGCACCCGCTGTACCACATGCTCACGGGGGTTCTCGGCGTATGTCCTGGCGACTTCGGCTTCGGCTCCGTGGTAATCGAGCCCCGCCTCGGGCCGCTCGAACACGCCTCGGGCACCGTCGCCCACCCCTCGGGGCGCATCGAGGTGTCCCTCGACATGCAGGACAAGTCGCTTCATGCGACGGTGGCGCTTCCGCCCGATCTCCCAGGCGAACTGCGCTGGCGTGGTACCGTCAAGTCACTGCGCAGCGGATCACAGACCCTGGTGTTCAGGTAGGGGCAGCCGCCCACATGGTCTTCCGGCGTGCCTAACAGGCGTCGGAGGGCTTGCCCAGGATGGCGTCGTAGTCCGCCTTGACCATGATCTCGACCAGTTTCTCGAATGTCACCTCCGGTGTCCATCCGAGCCTGGTCTTCGCCTTCGCGGGGTCCCCCAGCAGCAGGTCGACTTCGGTGGGCCGGAAATGCCTCGGGTCGATACGGACAACGACCTTGCCGCTCTTGCTGTCCTTGCCTACCTCATCAACACCGCTGCCCTCCCAGGCAATCGGCATGTCGAGCAGGCCGAACGCCTTCTCGATGAACTCACGGCCCGTGTGCGCCTCGCCCGTGGCAATCACGTAGTCGTCCGGTTCCGGCTGCTGCACCATCATCCACATGGCTTTCACGTAGTCCGGCGCATAGCCCCAGTCGCGCTTGGAATCGATGTTGCCCATGTACAGGCAGTCCTTCCTGCCCGCCTTGATTGCCGCCGCGCCCATGGTGACTTTGCGCGTGATGAAGCTCTCGCCCCGACGCGGGGATTCATGGTTGAACAGAATACCATTGGAGGCATGGAGACTGTAGGCTTCACGGTAGTTGACCACCACCCAGTACGAGTACAGCTTCGCCACGGCGTACGGCGAACGCGGGTAGAACGGCGTGGTCTCGCTCTGCGGCACTTCCTGGACCTTGCCGTACAGCTCCGACGTCGACGCCTGGTAGAACCGGGTGTGGATCCCCGTCTCCTTGATCGCGTCGAGAAGACGCAGCGTGCCTATCGCGTCCACCTCGGCCGTGTACTCCGGCACGTCGAACGACACCCGCACATGCGACTGCGCCGCGAGGTTGTAGATCTCGTTGGGCACCACCTTCTCGAGCAGGCGGTTCATCGCGCTGGAGTCGGACAGGTCGCCGTAGTGAAGGAAGAGCGTCTTGTCTTTCACCGAGCGGTCTCGACAGAGCCCGTCGATACGCTTGCGGTTGAACGAACTCGAACGGCGGATCATGCCGTGGACCTCGTAGCCCTTGGCAAGCAGCAGCTCCGCCAGGTACGACCCGTCCTGCCCAGTGATACCCGTAATAAATGCCTTCTTCTGTGCCATGTTGATCCTCAGCAGTTGTTGAGGGCCCTCACGGACCCCGTGCATTGGCGGGACAGGACGGGAGGGCGGTTGGCTTCGAAGTCACCGGTCCGTCACCTTCCGCACGGGGTGTAAGGCCGGGACCGACTCACCGGAGGTCGCTCCCGGGAGCCCCTTCCATGTCAAACATCTCTCCGTTCGCAGTTCCTACTTCGCACATCGCACTTTCACCACGTCCACTTCCCCACCACAGTACATTTTGAACGCCGAGGCGGTCACTACCGAGCGGAACGCCAGCTCGGCCGCGTCGTAGCGCCTGTCGTCGTACAGCGCGTGAAGAGCGCCGAGGGCGAAGTCGTTGCCCGCGCCAATAGCGTAGTACTTCTCGAACTTCGTGACACTCATGTCCGAGGCGACATGAAATATCCCGCCGCGATTGACCACGAGGAACGCCGCGTCGATATCCCCGAACGGCGAGTCCTTCTCGTGGCACTGGTCGTTGACAAACGCGTACTTCTCGTGCAGTTCGCGCCAGAGCTGCATGAAGAAGGCGTAGATGCCCTTCTCGGTGGTAAGCGCGGGTCGCTTGCGCGACTTGAGAAAATCGCCAAGGATGTTGTCGTACAGCCCCCAGCCGGTCTTGCCCAGGTAGGCTGCGCCTATCCTGGCGATCTTGTGGGCCCGAAGGTTGTCGGACGGCACGCGCACATCACCGAAACTCGTCTGCGTATCCGCCGCCATCACGATCTCGCTGCCCTTGCGCACTGCCACGACTACTGACATGTATGAGTGCCTGCCCGGTTATTGTCGTGCGGGAAGAGTGCAAAATACGCTTTGGGCCGTGTTCGCCTACGTCGCCCCAAACCGCAACACTGCGGTATGCCGGTAGGTTGTGCCCGGCCGCAGGACCGTCGATGCGAACTCCGGCTTGTTGGGCGCATCCGGGCAGTGTTGGGTCTCGAGGCAGAGCCCCGCGTTGCGCACGTACGGTACGCCCCCCTTGCCCTTTACCGACCCGTCGAGGAAATTCCCCACGTAGAACTGGATTGCCGGCTCTGTCGTGAGCACTTCCATGCTCCGCCCCGACTTCGGATCGAGCACCAGGGCTGCCGGCCGGAGCGTCCCCGCTTCGCCGCGCACCAGGTAGTTGTGGTCGTAGCCGCCCGGCGGCAGGCGCAACTGCGGGAACGGATCATCCATGCGCGCCCCAATCGCGGTCGGCGTGGTGAAATCCATAGGCGTGCCTTCCACCGGCGCGTACTCCCCTGTGGGGATGTAGCCGTCGTCAACCGGTGCGAACTGCTCGGCATGGAGCGTGACCACATGGTCGAGGATCGTGCCGCTCGACTCCCCGGCAAGGTTCCAGTACGAGTGGTTGGTCAGGTTCACGACCGTCGGCTTGTCGCTGGTTGCCGAGTAGTCGATCACCAGTTCGTTGGCGTCGGTCACTGCGTACTCAACCATGCAGCTCAGAGAGCCCGGGTAGCCTTCCTCCATGTCAGGACTTACGTACACGAGCCGCAGGACCGCACGGTCCGCTTCCTCGCGCGTCTCAGCCTTCCATAGCTTCTTGTCGAACCCGACCTTCCCGCCGTGGAGACTGTTCGGGCCGTTGTTTACGGCAAGCGCGTACTCCACGCCGTCAAGCGTGAACCTGCCCTTCGCGATCCGGTTGCCGTAGCGGCCGATGATGCAGCCGTGGTAGGGGTTCTTTCCGAGGTACTCACCCAACGTGTTGTACCCCAGCACCACGTCCGCCACGTTTCCGGCACGGTCCGGCACGAGCACGCGCACGAGTGCACCGCCGTAGTTCATGATCTCGACGGCCATGCCGTTGCGGTTGGCCAACGCGAACAGCGACACGTGTTTGCCATCGGGAAGCACACCAAACGGTTTGCTGGACACAGTCATGGCACGGCCTCCTGCACGAATGGGTAGATGAGCCGAAG
>CAZJJT010000105.1:10378-11200 GCA_964546395.1 uncultured Fibrobacterota bacterium | reverse complement strand
TGCCACTTCGGATCCGGCACTGATTTCGAGGTAGGTCCGGGACAAAAAATGTTGACAACGTGCGACAACTTCGGTGCGTCGCTCGTGCAAGCAGACGCCATGCTCTGCCATCGCGTGTTCGTAGACATCAAGAAGGCGCGGATCGGGCTGGACGGCGAGGAGGCGGTTGCGGTTGGCGAGCGCGCGATTGTACGCGATGAGTGAACCCAGGTAGTTCTCGTCGAGCTGCGACAACAGCATGTCAAGGAAGCGCCGGCGCTCGGTGGGTGGACCACTGACAAGAGACAGGTCCTCTGGGCCGAATGAGACAACCTGCCGACCGCCGAACCATTGCCGCTGCGTAACTGCGGGCGCTCCCTGTCGTGAGAGTCTGAGCGAGCCGTCACGATCGAACCCGCAGGCGACCTCGAGCGTGCCGGCCGATTCCTCATCGGCAAACACGCCTCGCACATGCGCTGTCTCGGCACCGTGCGCAATCATGTCGCGGCGCACCGCGCCGCGCTGCGAACGGGCCACGCACAGCAGGTGAATTGCTTCGAGGAGATTGCTCTTGCCGGAGCCGTTCGGGCCGCAGAGGAATGCTCCTTCGGGCCTGAAATGCAGCAGAAGACGGGAGTAGGTGCGAAACGAGTGGAGCTCGAGCTCAGAGAGGTACAACGCGTCGTCCCCTCACCGTGCGGGGCGCAGCTGGCTAGGCACTCACCGTCGCCGTGTCGCTGCCCATGACGCTCTTGCCTTTGAACGTCGCTCCCTCGTTGATCACAAGCGTGCGGGTTTTCAAGTCACCGGTCAGTGATGCGTGTGATTCGAGCTCCACACGTT
>CAZJJT010000105.1:0-10368 GCA_964546395.1 uncultured Fibrobacterota bacterium | reverse complement strand
CGCCGACAATCGCGTTGCGGGCCGACACGTCGGCCTCCACCACACCGGTAGCCCCGATGGTGACCGTCTCGCTCGTATCGAGCTTCCCCTTCAGCGTACCATCAACACGCACGCTATGCGGAACCGAGAGCGTCCCCTCGAATACCGACCCTTCGCCAACCATGGTAAGCAGCGTCTTCCCGCTCCCCTTCTCCATAAGCTCATTCTCCTGTGTGGGCTCGATGGCCGCTCGCTAGTTCACAATGTAGCGCATCGGATCTACCTGTCTACCATCCTTCAACACCTCGTAATGCAGGTGCGGTGCGCTGGACTTGCCGGTGTTGCCCACCGTGGCAATTGTCTGGCCCCGCTGCACATGCTGCCCGGGCACTACCAGTATCTGCGCGCAGTGACCATAGCGGGTCACAAATCCCGACATATGGCGTACGGTCAGCAGTTTGCCAAGGAACTCGTCGTTCGATATCAGCTCCACGATACCCGGCGCCGTAGCATATATGGGCGTTCCCTCGCTTGCCGCGTAGTCGATTGCGCGATGGATACCGCCAGATGTAGCGGTGTCGGCGGAGAACGGACGGGTTACCCAGCCGCGTACAGGCGTAATATACGGGGTGGCCTGCCGAATCTGCTGTGCGTACTGCTGACGGCTGGAGTCTTTCATGGCCGGCGGCTGTGCAAGCCCGGCCGCCGCACTAGGTACGTCGTCAGTGTCCTCAACGGCCAGCGCCGATGCACCGGAGGTGGAGCGGGGGGGAGGAGGGTTCTCGAGGATGGCCAGGTTCTGCAAGTACGCGTCAAGCTCTTCCATACGTGCGACACGTTCCCGGATATCCTGCAAACGCTCGTTGTCCGCGTGTAGCCGCCTGTTCTCGGCCTGCAGTTGCGGCAGCAACTGCAACTGCATGGCAATACTTCCTGCCCGAACCATCAACACCACCGCCCCCACACCAAAGAGCACAAGCAGGCTCGCGAGCGTGCGCACGATGCCCGTGCGGATCTTCAGCGAGAAGGTACGACGTTCATCATCGGGGATGAACAGCAGCGTGTAGTAGCGCGATCCGGGCGCCATCTGGTATCACACGCTCCTCTCTGCAAACGCCCTGCCGTTCACCACGCCAACTACCCCGCTGCGGGAAGCATAAGGTTGAGGATCCGGGCAAGATCCTCACTGCCGCTGTAGTGAACTTCGATTCTTCCCTGTTCGCCGTTGCCGCTCACACGCACTGCCGTTCCGTAGTGGTACTGGAGTTGTTCGAGGCAGCGCGATGTGTCGGGGTCGAGTTGGCTGGAAGGATGGGTGCCTCGAGGCTTGCGTGCCACCGGTCGCTTCACGGTTGGTGCCGCCCGCACCAACTCCTCCACCTGCCGCACCGATAGGCCCTCGGCGGCAATGCGCTCCGCAAGCGCTTTCTGAGACGAGCCATCTTCCACGGCAAGCAGCGCCCGCGCGTGTCCCGAAGACAGCGCGCCGTCCTGGATCATCTGCTGCACCACGTTCGGGAGTTTGAGGAGCCGCAACGTGTTGGTAATCGCGCTGCGGCTCTTTCCCACCCGTGCGGAGAGCTGTTCATGCGACAGGCTGCACTCCAGCAACAGGCGCTGATAGGCATGCGCGATCTCAACATCGTTGAGATCTTCGCGCTGAATATTCTCCACCAGCGCCAACTCGAGCATTTCGCGATCCGACACCTGCGCCTTGAGAATACAGGGCGCCGTGTCCCAGCCGAGCTGCTTGAGCGCCCGATAGCGGCGCTCGCCGGAAATGATCTCATAGCCGTTCACCTTCTTGCGGACCACGATCGGCTGCAAGAGGCCCTGCGTGTTGATGCTTGCCGCGAGTCCATCGATTTCTTCCTGTTGGAAGCGTGTGCGCGGCTGGAACGGGTTCGGCCGGATCGCACTCATGTCGATCTGCTCGGAGGGACCACGGCTATCGGTGGACTCGCTCTCCACGGGTATCAGTGCGGACAGGCCGCGGCCCAGTGCCGTGCGACGCGCAGTTTTAGTCATTCCTCATGATTTCCTTGGCAAGATTCAGGTAGTTCTCAGCGCCGCTTGACATGATGTCGTAGAGGATAATTGGCTTGCCGAATGACGGAGCCTCGGAGAGCTTGACATTGCGCGTGATGGAAGTGTCGAACACCTTCCCCGAGAAACACGACCGCACATCCTCCGATACCTGACGGCACAGGTTCAGCCGCCCATCGTACATCGTCAGCAATACGCCCAGCACCACGAGCTTGGCGTTGAGATTCTTCTGGACTAGACGGATGGTGTTGAGCAGCTCCGCGAGACCCTCGAGTGCGTAGTATTCACACTGGATGGGAATGAGCACTTTGTCGGCAGCAGCAAGAATGTTGACTGTCAGCAAGCCCAGGGACGGTGGGGAGTCAACAATGATGTATTCGTACGTGTCGCGGACTGTCTTGAGCGCGTGGGCAAGCTTGCGTTCACGGGACATGTGGTTGACCAGCTCGATTTCGGCCCCAGCCAGCTCCGGGCTTGCCGGTGCAATGTCGAGATGTTCGAGCTGCGCGCTGGTGTGCAGTATGTCACTCAGCGCTATCGGTTGGCCCTTGTGGTTGCGTTCCGTGATAACATCATAGATCGAAAACTCGAGGTTGTTTTTGTCAAGACCTACGCCCGTGGTGGCGTTGCTCTGCGGGTCCATGTCCACGAGCAGGCAGCGGTGTTCAGCTGCTGCGAGACACGCGGCGAGGTTGACAGCAGTGGTGGTCTTGCCCACCCCGCCTTTCTGGTTACACACTGCAACTACCGTGCCCAATGAGCATATCCAATCAGGAAATTCGACAGATTGTCAACATGTTATCAACACAACAACGAAGCGATAGACTAATCAATGCATTTGATTGATTTTCAATAGATTACACTGTCGACTACTGAAGGGCACGGCCGCGTTGTTACCATCACCAGGGTAACGCACTTGCAGGCCGGGGCCAGTCAGCGCACCAGCTCAAGAGAGACAAGGTTGAGACCAAGGATCTGGTTACCGAGGTCGTACTCGGCAATCTCGTTGATCCTCACACCGTCCTTGTCCTTGTTGGCGGTGATTGCCTCAAGCTCCTTGGAGAACTGCTTCGTCTTGTAGAGATATATCCTGCCCTCGGAGGCGAGGTACGGCTTGGCCATTTGAGAGAATTTCTGCATGCTCGCCACACCGCGACTGATCACGTAATCGAACCCTGGTTGGGCTTTCTTCAGCCGATCGAGGCGTCCGGCGTGCACACATACGTTCTCCAGCGAGAGCTGCTGCGTTACCTCTTTCAGAAACGTCGATTTCTTGGTGTTCGACTCGACGAGCACGAAGGAGAGGTCGGGCCGGAACACGCGGATTGGTATGGAAGGGAATCCGCCCCCTGCGCCGACATCGAGGACTGTCGCATTCTTCTTGAAGCCAAACAGCAGGAGTGGTTGTAGAGAATCGCAAAAATGGCGCAGGAACAGACACCCTTCATCCTTGGGCGATATCAAGCCGGCGACCTTGTTCCATTTCAGGAGCAGCGCGATGAACGTGAGGATCATGTGCCGTTGGTCGAGATCCGGCGAGAGCCCCAATCGCTCAATTTCCTTCAGGTCGTAGCAGTCTCGGGCGCGTTCGTAGTAGCTCTGCATGGTCTTGTTCATACACCACACCAGGGTTTCACGTGAAACATGCTCCTGTCTCTCGACAGCCATGTTTGCGCCGCTATCACAGATGTAGCCAGACCAGGGTTGCCACGGCGGCATCCTCGCTGCTCACGCCAGCGAAGTCCAGAAAAATAATTCACGGCAGGGCGAATATCAAAGACTTCCGTACGTTCTACGAATGTTTCACGTGAAACACTCGCCTATTTGCCTACACAGAACCCCGCAAGTATCCGTCCCAGCAACTCTTCGCCCCCCTCGCGCGCATCGAGGCCCCGCACACACACCGCCATCCTCCGTACCCCATCCGCCAGCACATCCATCTGCGCGTTCCTGTCCCGCAGCACCGCCTCCCCCTCAGCAAGGGCGTTGTGCAGAACCCCTTCCTGACGGGCGTTCATCACCAGTCCTTGTGCCCCGTACTCTTCTGCGCCGCTGCCCAACTGCCGTGTCACCCACTCCTTGACCTTCCGCCGACTTCCTGGCTCCGTCAGATTTCCTGCTATGCAGGGCAGACCACTTCCCTCTATTGTCCCCCGTCGGGTACCTTCCTCTTCCCGATCTTCCTTGCTCTGCACCACAATCACCCCCCTGCTGCTGCCTTCAAGCAGTCCCCGCTCCTCGCCGCTTACCGAAGGCACATCCAAGGGTGACACCCAAACCACGCGCGAGGCCTCCTGCAGCAGTGCTCTGCTCCGCATTTCACTCGCCCTCCCCACCTCATCATCACTCCCGGCAAATCCCGCGGTGTCAAGAACTTCGAGTCGGGTGCTTCCTATCCGTATCCACTCCCCTACGTAGTCTCGTGTTGTTCCGGGCTTTCTGTCCACAAGTACTCGCTCTGCTCCTACCAGGAGGTTGAAGAGTGTGGATTTCCCTGCGTTTGCCAAGCCAGCAATGACGACCCGTCCGCCTGAGCACATCCCTGAACGCCAGCGCTCCAGCTCCCCCCGTATGCTGGCACACATCCCGCTCAGTTCCTCCCGTGCCTGCACCACTCCCACCCCCTCCAGACCGTCTGTCTCGATCCCTGCTTCTATGGCCGAAGCAAGTTCAAGCAGCGAACCCGCCAGCGCCGCAACCGCAGATCCTCCCTGTCCGTCGCAGTACAACGCCGCGCGCGCGTGGCTCTCCTCACTGACACTCTGCACAACCGCCAGAGTCGCCTCCGCGCTCAGTGCATCCATCTTCCCTGCCTCAACGGCCCGTCGTGTGAACTCCCCCGGGCCAGCCGCAACCGCACCCGCTGTCCGCAGACACTTCATCACCAGTGATGGCACGATGTCACCACCGTGACAGGTGATCTCCACCATGTCCTCGCCAGTGTAGGTGCTCGGTTTGGCGAACTTGGCAGCACACACCCTGTCCACAAAGACATCCGTGCCCGGGCTGATCATGTCATACACACACACGTGCCGTGGCGGTGATTCCTCGAACCGTCCGTGCTGCCTGATACACGCTCCACAGATGCGGAAGGCGCCTGGCCCTGATATCCTGATCATGGCCAGTGCGCCTCTGCCTGGAGCTGTTGCGATTGCCGCAACTGTTTCCCGTGGCACACCCATCTGTTGCTTCCTGCCGTCGCAGGGCGTTTCAGCCCTTGCGTTTCTTCTTGCCGCTCCGCACCACCACCGGTGCCGTTGCAGCCGCTGTCGCCGCGGCTGCCCTCTGCTTGCGTTCCACCAGGAGCTGCTGAACCAATCCGATACCGCTCGAGAGCGTCCAGTACAGCACAAGACCTGCCGGGAACTTGTTGAACAACACCAGCATCATCACCGGCATGACATACACCATTGCGGCCTGGTTCGGATCTTTCATCGTCTTTTTGTTCTGGATGAACGTCACCACACCCATCACGATCGGCATGAGCGCCAGATTGTCGCCGTACCATGGGATGGTGAACGGAAGGCGGTACAGCACTTCCTCCTGAGAGAGATCTCGCACCCATGGCACCAGAACTGTTCCTGCTCCGCGGAGTTCAATTGCTTTCCGCAGGACAACATACAGGGAGAACAGAATCGGCATCTGCATGAACATCGGAAGGCAACCCGGATTGAACGGGTTCACTCCCTCCTTGCGGTACAACTCCATCAACTCCTCGTTCATCTTCCGCGCATCTGACTTGTACCGATTTCGTATTGCCGTTATCTTCGGCTGCAAATCCCGCATCCGTCCCATCGACTTCATGCTGCTCTGTACCAGTGGGTATGTGACCGCTTTCACCACCAGGGTCAACAGCACGATTGCCACCCCGTAGTCGCGGAACGCCCCGCCCAAGACAAGCAGGATTCGCAGCATCAGTTCGCACAGCGGCGGGAACCATCTGTCAGCAAGAAAGAACCATGACCAACCCCGATACAGCACCCGCTGAAGGCCTGCCTGTTCTGCCCGCAGCACGTGCAACCGCATCGGACCAGCGTACAACCGGTATTCCGTACTGCTCTCCCCGCTGACCCTCGTCATCGACACCGCATAGTTGTAATTGCCTACCTTCGGCAGCGCGCGTGTCAGTGTGTCCGCGAACGCCTGTACCCGTACATCAGCATCCCCACCCTCTTCGGCGATCAGCGCCAGAAGGAAGTATTTGGATGTGAGTCCCACCCAGCGGTATGTTCCGCTTCGCTCTTCCTTCGTGTTCTTCTTGAGATGAAGGTGCTCAACATCTTTTCCGTCAAAGACATGTACTTTTCGTGGATCGGTCTGTATCGTGCGCCCATCGGCGGTCCACTCACTCTCGCTGATGCCGCAGTTCCATTCCAGCCCGATGTTGCGTCCTGCAAGCATCGGTGAGGAGACCTTCAACTGCACCACGTAGCTGCCGGCAGCGAACCCGAACGCTTTCTCCACTGGCCGCTCCTCCCACATCGCGGTGAAGCGTACCACAGTGGAATCCCCCTCACCCTCAAGCACTACTGACTCTGCTTCACACGCATATGTCATGCTGTCCAGCGTATGCCCATCAATGCTCAACCCCGCTCCCCCTCCGTCCATCCATGGTACCAGTTCGATGAGCGTGTCGTCGTTCCCGTGGATCGCCCCTCTGCGGTATCCGTACTCTTTCATCTGGAGCGAAACTATCCGCGCCCCTTTCGTGCTGATACCCGCCCGCAACTTGTCGGTGTCTACCCACACCGTGTCGACCAGCAAATCTCCCGCATGCACCTGTGGTACCGTTCCCTGGTCGACTTCCTCTTTGCTCTCTGCGGTCTCGGCTGCTGTCACACCACCGTTGCGTTCGTTTTCCCTCACGGCCGTGTCGCTGCTGTCGAGAAGCGTATCAGCCGACTCCTGGGTTGTGTCGGCTGCAGCTCCCTTGTCGAATGGGTAGGGTGCTTTGCGGATATGCTCATAGTAGAACCGGCTGTTGAAGAACAGCACTGTTCCCAATATCAGCAGGAATGCAAATACTGTGTTCCTGTTCACCTGTTCCTGCTTTCCGGTTGTGTGGGGACCGGGTCCACCCCGCCCAGAGACCACGGGCCGCACCTGAGCACTCTCCACAGACTCAGTGCGCCGCCACGTATGACACCATGTGTCACGATTGCCTGACGTGCATACTCGGAGCAACTCGGCGTGAACCGGCAACACCCGTGGCGGCCGCTCAGCAGTACCTTGGCGACCCCGCTCACGTTGTTCATCACTGTGGCAGCTGCCCGGCGCACTCCTGACACCATTTCTCCCAGTCCACTGTTGTTACCCCAAACCTCATCTTCTTCGGTTCTCTCGCAATGCACACAACATCACCAGATGGCGCCGGCCGCGCGCCGGTTCGCATCGTTTCTCTCATCAGGCGCTTGGCGCGATTGCGGTACACAGCACTCCCCCATCGCCGCGAAGCCACCACGGCACACCGTGTCACATCCGATGCATTCGGGAGCCAGACTATGCGCAACGCTTCGCCCGTCCAGCGTCTTCCCTCACGCAGGACAGTACCTATCTGCGCACTGCTGCGCAGTCGGTAGAACCGCTGTTTCGCCTCAACGCTCATCCGAGACGGTCAGCTTCTTCCGGCCCTTCGCACGTCGCCGCTTCAGCACTTCCTGCCCGTCCTTGGACGCCATCCGGGTGCGGAACCCGTGCTTGTTGACTCGCTTGCGTTTCGACGGCTGAAATGTCCGTTTCATCGTTCCTCACTTTCGTGTCGTGCACACAAACCACTGAAAATGCTTTCTAACAGCCTCCCTGGTCAATCCTCTTCCCACCCGTCCGGACACATCGTATCTTATACGCCATGTCTGAAGCTCTCTGGAACCAGATGCTCGCCGAGCTCTCACGGACTTCCGACCCACAACGGGTGAACACCTGGTTTCGTCCGCTGCAGTGTGATTCTTCTTCCACTGCAGAGACTCTCTCGCTCAAGGTACCGAACCAGTTCATGTGCGAGTTTCTCGAACAACATTACCGCGAACCGCTCCTTACCCTCGCCCGGACCTGTGACCCTCGTGTGACAGCCATCGTCTTCCTTACCGACCCGAATGCCTCCGAGCGGCTTCCCGCGTCATTCAGTGCTCCGGTGCCAGTTGCACCGAGCCTCCCCTCGTCGCAGCCAACACCGGTGATCCCTCACTCTTCGCTGAACAAGCGCTTCATCTTCGATTCCTTCGTTGTCGGCTCTGGCAATGAGTTTGCAAAGAGTGCGGCCTTCGCCGTTGCCGAGTCGCCCGGCAAGACCAAGTTCAACCCACTGCTGATATATGGCGGAGTTGGCCTCGGCAAAACGCATTTGCTGCAGGCAATCGGCAACTATGTTCTCTCCCTCGACATATCGGCCGAGGTTACGTATATCACCTCTGAAGAGTTCTACCTCACCTTCATCGAGGCAATCAAGAACAACGACACAAAGACGTTCACATCTCGCTTCCGTGTGTCCGATGTTCTGCTCGTGGATGATATCCAGTTCCTGAGCGGCAAGGAAAGCACCCAGGAAGAGTTCTTCTTCATTTTCAACACACTCTACCAGAATGGCCGCCAAATCGTCTTGACTTCCGACGTACCCCCTGCAAGCCTGCATGGCCTTCAGGATCGCCTGGTTTCGCGTTTCCAGTGGGGATTGTCTGTCGATATCCAACCGCCGAATCTCGAGATGCGCGTAGCGATACTCAAGAAGAAGGCGGAGGAAGGCAGCCTCGGTCTGTCCGAGGAAGTTCTCTACTACATTGCCGAATCATTTTCATCGAATATCCGCGAACTCGAAGGTGCGATTATTCGTCTTCTTGCCTTCGCTTCCATCACGAATTCCGACGTCTCCCTCGAGACCGTAAAGACGGTCTTGAAGCCTCCGGAGAAACGGGAGCGTGCACGTATTTCCATAGACCAGATCATCGAAAAAGTAGCAGATTTCTACGCTATCCCTGTCAACAATTTCCGCGAGAAGATCCGTCGCAAAGAGGTGGCTCACGCTCGACAAGTGGCAATGTATATTGCAAAATGCGTTACGAATCACTCTCTGAAATCCATTGGTCTGAACTTTGGTGGTCGCGATCACAGCACGGTAATCCATGCGGTGAGCCAGATCGAACAGCTGAAAGGCACCGACCCACAGCTGGCCCGTCAGATAGACCAGATCATCTCGAGTCTTTAACCTGAATGCCTTAGCATTCATCAACTCGTTCTACTGTTGATTACTTGTGGATAACTCACGATCTATCAGGAACCAACATGTTGCTCTCTCATCAACACATGTTATCCACACTGTATGAAATTACCCAAGTAATTGTAAAATAATAGAATACGTTGTGTATGCACTTCCTCAACACTACTAATGCTCTTACTGTTATTCTGATCTACTTGTTTAGAAGCTTCTGTGCATACTCACACTCAAACACCATACGGGTGAGGTGATCCGTGTCTCTTTCAATCCAGAAGGATGCATTTTTCGAGATTGTGCAGAAAGCCCATTCTGTAGCGCCTGCAAAAAGCTCTCTACAAATTCTTTCGAACATAGCACTTGCTTGTTCCGGCTCGCAGATAGAGCTCTCTGCTACAGATCTGGACCAATCGATTCGGTGTCGCGGGACCGTCGATGGTAGTGGTTCCTTCCAGGTAGCCATCAACGCCAGGAAGCTATTCGATATTGTGAGGGAAATGCCGTCTGGTAGCATTACGGTTGAAGAGGATGAACATGTACTGTCGATGGAGAGTGAGAAGGGATTCTCGTGCAAAGTCGCCGGGGCTGATGTCGCTGATTTCCCTTCATTCCCTGCTGTTGGTGACACAGTGGACTTTGAGCTGGCAGGTTCGGATCTAAAACGATTGGTTGCGCACAGTTCATTCGCGGTGTCACGCGATGCAACCCGCTCATGTTTGTGTGGTGTGTTGCTTGAGGCTGATGGAAACGGTGTCACAATGGTCGCCACCGACGGGCACCGCTTGGGACGCTCCTCCCTCCAGACATCCACCGGTTTGCCAAAGAAGGTAACAGCTATCGTGTCACCCAAGTCTCTTCAATATGTCTCGCGCATCTGTGAAGCAGACAGCACTGACACTCGTCTTGGCATTTCGGTCGGCGAGAATTATATCGTATTCTCGGGCCCATCGTTTACACTCTACTCGAAATTGCTCGAGGGACCCTACCCGGACTACGAAAAGGTTATTCCTAAGCAGAACCCGAAGCAGGTGATTGTTGATCGAGGTGTGCTTATCGATGCTGTTCGACGTGTCTCCGTTCTTTCGAGTCAGAAGACACATCTGGTCAAGATGCAGTTGGAGAACAACACTCTCGAGGTA
>CAZJJT010000104.1:0-11217 GCA_964546395.1 uncultured Fibrobacterota bacterium | reverse complement strand
TAGCGGCAGGCGGTGCAGTACAGTCCGCTCTTCTTCTTGCGCTCCTCGACCATCGCGTTGAGCGCCGCGGTCTGCTCGGCCGTGAACGGTGTGGTGTTCTCGACAACCTGCACGTTCTGCGTGAGCATGTCCATGTTCTCCATGCCCGAGAGCGCGATGTTGACCCCGGGATGGGCCCAGACAAACCGCAGGGCCGCTTCGGGTGTGGACGAGGCGGCACCGCGGGTCAGCTCGGCGATGGCTTCGCTGGGCAGCCCAAGCCGTCCACCACCCACGGGGCCCATGATCGTCACCCCCATGCCGTGGTCGTGCGCGTACTGGATCATCTCGGCATTGGCCTGATCGAGAAGATTGTACTGGAGGATCACGCTCTCGTACAGGCCCGTGTCCACCAGCTTCTTCAGGCTCTCGGGTTTGTCGTGGAAACTGAACCCGATGTGGCGGACAAGCCCTTCCTCTCTGGCTTTCAGCATCTCTTCTGTCAGCCCGCCCTTGTCGGGGTCGAGGTGCTCGGTGAACGTTTTCCAGCCGATTCCGTGGTGGTTGTACAGGTCGAGGTGGTCGGTGCGGAGAAACTTCAGCGAGTTCTCCAGCGCGCGGCGCCACTCGCCCGGCGGGGAGGTGTGCAGGTGGTTCTTTGTCGAGATGTACACCGAGTCGCGCACCGGCTCGAGCGCTTCACCAACCGCCGCCTGCGAATCGGCCCCGCAGTAGCCGATCGCGGTGTCGAAGAAGTTGATGCCGAGATCGACAGCCGTGCGCAGCATCGGTGTGGATTTTTCGCGGTCGACCTTGTTGTCCTTCATGGGCAGCCGCATGCACCCGAACCCGAGTGCTGATACCTTCATACCAGTTCTGCCATACTCTGTGTAACGCATCTGTTTCTCCGTTTCTGCCCCGTCCCTGCATGGCCGAAGGCGCCCAACAACAGCAGTGCTACGCCTGTTCTCCCATCCCTGCCATCCTCTTCACCGCACACATCGCACCGTCGAGCGCCTCGCGGTCAATCCAATAGTACACGTCGCGGCACATCTTGTCGGACTGTACCAGTCCGGCGTTGTACAGCACCTTCAGGTGGTGCGAGACGGTGGGCTGGGGAATCCCCAGTTCTTCGGCAAGCTCCGAGACATTGTAGACACGCTCGCAGTCCCTGGTGGGAGGGAGCAACTGGAGGATACGCAACCGTGTCGGGTCGGCGACAGCTTTGAGTTGCTCGGCGAGCCTGCAGACTCCGGGGGCAGATTCTGGTGACATGGCCATAATATAATCAACGTATCGACATGTATCAATGGATACCGGGCCGTACCCGTGGTTCCCACGCACGGCGAGCCGGGAGGCACCTGGCAGCCGTCCACGACTTGCCGGACGTTCGTGACTGCTCTGGCCCTGCAGAACTACGAATAGTGTAGAAAAACGTGGACAAACTACTGAATACGTAGTACATTGTGCGTTCGCTGTCGCAATGTGCACCGTTTGCCCTCTGGAGGTGTCTGATGGTTGTAGGATGCGCGCGGGAGATCAAACAGGATGAGTACCGGGTTGGCATGACCCCTTCGAGTGCCCGGGAGTATCTGCGGGACGGGCATGTGGTCCTGGTTGAGCAGGGGGCAGGGGAGGGCTCCGGGTTTCCTGACCCGAGCTACGAGGCCGTCGGGTGCGCAATTGTCCCGAAGAGGGAGCTGTTCGAGCGGGCGGACATGGTCGTGAAGGTGAAGGAGCCGCTGCCGGAGGAGTACGACCTGTTCCACGAGGGCCAGTTACTCTACACCTACCTTCACCTGGCGGCCAACAAGCCGCTGGCTGAAGCGCTACTGGCACGCAGGGTCTGTGGCGTTGCCTACGAAACGGTGATGGAGCCTGATGGGCAGCTGCCGCTGCTCAAGCCGATGTCGGAGATTGCGGGTCGGCTGTCGGTGCAGGAGGGTGCGAAGTACCTGGAGAAGCCGTTTGGCGGCCGCGGTATTCTTCTGGGAGGCGTGCCTGGTATCGCGCGAGGCAGAATCACGATCCTCGGCGGGGGAGTGGTCGGAACAAATGCGTGCAAAATGGCTGTCGGTATCGGGGCCGAAGTGACTATCCTCGACCTGTCGGCGCGACGGCTCGAGTACCTCGACGATATCTTCGGGAGCGCGATTACCACACTCTACTCCAACGACACCAACATCGAGGAGAGCCTGGCCGGGGCGGACCTGGTGATCGGCGCGGTGCTCATACCGGGCGCGGCAGCGCCGAAGCTGATTCGCCGCGAACACCTTGCGATCATGAAGGCAGGGGCGGTGATTGTCGATGTCGCGGTCGACCAGGGCGGCTGCTGCGAGACCACGAAGGCGACCTACCACAACAACCCGATATTTATCGTGGACGGCATCGTGCACTACTGTGTCGCCAACATGCCGGGTGTGGTGGCGCTGAGTTCCACCAATAGCTTGACAAGTGTCACCACGCGTCACGGTGCATTCATCGCGAAGCATGGTCTCGACGAGGCCATGGCACTCTCGGCGCCGATCCGCTCCGGCGTGAACCTGTATCACGGGAAGCTGACCAACCGGGCGGTGTCGGAGGCTACCGGCCTCGAGTACACCGAGGACGTGCCATGAGCACCGACGCTATCGACCGGGGAATACTGGCGGCACTCGCCGCGGACGGCCGCGTGCCCAACAGAAAGATTGCCGAGCGGCTCGGGGTTTCCGAAGGGACAGTCCGCAACCGTCTCGCCAAGCTCACCGCTGGTGGCCACCTCAAGGTGGCCGGTCTGGTCGACCCCAACCGCTGCAGCGACTGCCAGTTGGTGTTCCTCGGCGCCAAGGTCGCTGTGAGCAGTGATCTTCGCAAGGCTGCACAGACAATCAGCACGCTGCCGCATGTCAAGGCGGTTACGGTGGTATCGGGTCGCTACGACCTGATAGTCGAAGTGTTCCTTCCTCACCACGAGCTGATGTCGTTTATCAGCGATCACCTTGCCGCGACCGGTCTGGTTGTGTCCACCGAGAGCTTCGTGGCCATTGAGTGCGCAGGCAAGTGGGTGTGACACACGCCATGCCCGGTTGGTGACGAGAGGCCGGCACTTGCGCCGTGGACTGTAGCGGGGGTCGACGGCTCAGGGATTCCCCCGAAGGAAGCTGTCGAACCCGGAGCGCCGCACGCAGCGGCGGCCCACCGCCGTGTCGAACGCCTCCGCGCTGCCCGCGATGACCGCCCGGCGCCGGGCACGCGTCAGTGCCGTGTAGACTATCTCGCGCGTAAGCAGCGGATGGTCGTTCTGGGGAAGCACCAGCAGGACTTCGCCGAACTCGCTTCCCTGGCTCTTGTGCACGGTCATGGCGCAGGAGGACTCGAATGCGGGGACGTCCTCGGCCGGCACCAGCTCACATCCTCCCGGCCGCCGCACCAGCAGGTACTCTCGGTTGTCGAGGCGGAGCAGAACCCCCCGGTCGCCGTTCCACAGCCCTGCACGAGGCGTGTTGCGTGTCACCAGAACCGGTTCCCCGTGGTAGTGCTCCGCGTGGCTCCCCGGCTCGCACATCGGCTGCAGCACGCGCGCGGCATGCGCGTTCGCTGTCTCGATCCCGTGCGGACCGCGCCGCACCACGCACAGCATCACGCTGCGGTCGAGGTGCGCGAGAAGTGCCGCCCCGCGCGCCTGCAGTTCGGCCGAAGCGGCGAGCGAGACGCGGTGCAGCGGCCCGGGCACCGTGTCCGCAAACGACAACACCGCGTCCGCGTACGCTCTTCCGAGCTGTTCGTGTACCCACGGCGCGAATACCTGATCGCCCGCCGCGCCGTCGAGAACACTCACGCCGGGGCTGTGGCTCTGCACCGGAGTTGCGGAAGACGCCTGCTCGGCGAACAGGCGCGCGGTGACTTCCCATGCGAACCGGCCGGTGCTGTCCGCAACCGGTTCGTTGACCGCGGCCGCGATGTCCATGATACCGGAAACGCTGCGGTGGCTGCGGTTCAGCAGCACGATACGGTCGCGCAGAGGGTGCGGCGTGCTGCCGGCCGCCTGCTCCGCCGACAGCCCGGGCACGACAGATGCGAGTCGCTCCGCAGTCTGCACCGACAACCCCCCGTCACCGGGCCCGAACCCCTCCGCCAGACTCCCGAGCACCGCGCCTGCTTCCACCGACGGCAATTGGTGCCTGTCGCCGAGGAGTACCAGGCGTGTCTCGGGCCGAAGCGCTTCGAGGAGGCGGGCGAACACCGCGATGTCCAGCATCGAGACTTCATCCACCACCACCAGTGCAGCATCGATCGGTTCCCGCGCGTTCCTCCCAAAGTCCCCGCGTAAGGCGTTGTAGCCGAGCACGGAGTGCACGGTACGGCCGACCAGATGACGGAGTGCCTCTTCGCGTGCTGCCACCTCCTGCTCAGCGGGGGCCGTGCGCGGCAGGAGTGTGCCGATGCTCTCGGCCAGTCGCGCTGCCGCACGACCCGTCGGTGCACACACCACGATATCCTCCTCGGGCACAAGCGATTCGTCGAGTCGCAGAAGCATGCGAAGTACCTGCGCCACGACCGTGGTTTTGCCCGTGCCCGGACCGCCGGTGATCACGGTCCCGCGATTGAGCGCGCACAGCGCGGTTGCGGCCTGCTGCCACGGATCTGCCTCACACACGGCACCGTCGCCGCGCACCAGCGGCGCATCCACGAACAGCTCATGCAGCAAGCCGGCAAGGCGCTCAACCGGGGCAGGATCGGCAGCCGGTACGAAACGCTGCGCCAGCAGCGCTTCCACCGCGTACTCTGCCTGGTGGTACTTCTGGAAGTAGAGCCGCCCGTCTTGCCGCACCACCAGGCGTGCGGTATCCCCAACCATGCCTGCGTACCCGCCGGAGTCGAGCACCTGCAGGAAACTGTCTGCGGTCTCTGCCCACGCATGCTCACACGCGGCGGGTGTGGCGACTGCGGGTATCGGCCCCGGCTCCGGATCAGACATCGACGCGGCATGGGCCCGGGCGTAGGCGTCGGCGAGACATGCCGCGAGTCCAGCCGCGTCCCCCGGGAGATACACGTTCCCCTCGCTCAGCGAGACACACATCAGGAGTGCAACCGCCTGCAAGGCACCGTCTGCCGCTTCCGGCGAATGGTCGCGTGGGTGCACGCAGCTGTAGAGCATGCGGGCCAGGTGAAGGTCGAACGGGGAGAGCATGCCGCTGTCGAGGAGCAGCAACGCCAGCGAAAGTGCCGGGGGGCACTGCGGGAGGTGTTCGATGTGGCGTACTGCATGCCGGGCGCCATACCGTCCCGACCCGCACCAGACCTCGGCGTACAGTGCCAGCGCACGGGCGTTCATCGTGCCCCCTCCCCCAGCACTGTCGCAAGTGCCGCCGGTGTTGCGAGAGCGCCGCGCAGCAGGTCTGGCCAGCGCTGTTCGAGCTGGCGCTCGTCGGGCACGATTGTGCAGAGACCGCTGTCGCTCTTGCCGGCCCGGGTACCCCGCACGTACACGTACACCACGCCACCGAAGTGTGTCGGCACGGAGTAGTCGCTTCCCAGGCGGTTGCGCAGCCACCGGTGAAGGGCCAGTGCGTAGATGCGGCTCTGGAGCAGATAGCCGTGGTGCACCATGCTGCGGAGCAGATCGTGCTGCGTGTACCCGGTGTCGATACGGTTGCTTTTCCAGTCGAGCACGTAGTATCTGCCCTCGTGTTCGAACAGCAGATCGATGTACCCGAGCACCCAGCCGCCCAACGCCGCGCCGGGGTGCGGCAGCAGCGATCCGTCACGGCCGAACGCAACATGAAACTCGGCTTCACTCATGCGCCGCCGTGCCTCGAGATCGCACAGTCTGAGTGGCGTGCGGCCCGGCACCGACACACGGGCGGTGAGACTGTGGTAGACCCACGCGAGGATGGTGTCGGCGTAGCGCTGCTCAATTGCGTATCGCCGCATGCAGGCACACGCATGCTCGCGCACTGTCGGGGAACCGGCAAACGCGCCCGCGTCCGCCGCTCGCGCGGCTTGCCCGAAATCAAGCTCTTCGAGGATCGCGTGGACCGTGTTTCCCAGTGCGATCCCGGCGGGAGGCTCCAGTGCCGGGCGCTGGTACGCAAGGCGTGCCGGCGGTTCCGCTGCATCGTCCGCGCCCGGGTCGCTGCGCGTGCCGAGCAGCCCTGTCTGTTTCACCAGCGAGCTGTACGAACGCTGACGGGTGAGTCGTGCCGCGGGGGGCGGCGCCAGTTCGGCGGTACGCCGCGCGAGTGTCGAACCGACCCGCTCACGCCTGGTCTCCGGCTCGGAAGCGCGGAGCGAGTCCTGACGGTCAAGGAGCATCACCGAGTCGCGCATGTCGCTCACGCACAGACCCGCCGGTGCCGAGGCAGCGGCCGCCACGCAGAGGCCGCTCAGGAACACGCTGGACGCCGAACCGCGGTCGTAGCGGTCGGGCCGGGCCGGATCGTCCCACACCGGCAGGTACAGCTGGTACTTCGCCCGTGTCACCGCGACGTAGTACAGCCGTCGCAGCTCCCCGGTGCGATATTGTTCATACCGGGGTTTGCCCCAGCCACGCTCGAGCCAGAAGTCGGTGCCGCCGGCAGCGTTGCGCACCGCGAGGCACTGCTGCTGAGCACCGACACCGCCCTTGCCGCCGGCGATGAACACGATGGGAAATTCCAGGCCCTTGACGCTGTGCATCGTGAGTATCACCACCGCGTCACCCTCGGTCTCACGCTGGAACCGGTCCTCTTCCTCGTTTTCTTTCAGCGACCCCTGGTGGAGACTGCGCAGGCGCGCGACCAGATCGCCGAACTCCATGTTGCCGTCGACAAGCGCGCGCACGCAGTAGCTGCGCAGCTGCCGGTGTGCGGCGATACGTCTGCGGGCATCAGCTTCGCCTGCGAGCGCGGCAAAGGTGTCGGTGCCGTGGTAGAGTGCGGCGAAGAGCCGTCCCCACTGCCGCCGCTGGCGCAGCCTGTGCAGTTCGCGGACCAGCTCAGCCGCGTCGTGCCACCGCGCGTCCTGCGTGTCGGCAATCTCTGCCACCTGTTCGGGGGCATACCGGAAGAAGACGCTGAGCAGAGCCTTGTGCACCGCGGCGCGGCTGGTCGGCCGCTCGACCGCGTCAAGGAGCGTCACCAGATGAAGGCAGTCATCGGAGCCGAACAGCCCGGTGTTGCGCTGTTTGGTGTACGGGATGCCCCGTTCGCGCAGCAGCCCCATCACCCCGTCGGCCTCATGGTGCCGCTGTACCAGCACGCAGATGTCGCTGCGGCGTACTGCCCGATAGCCGTCCTCCGCGTCACTGTCCGGGACTTGCACGGGCGTGGAGCCCCCCACGGAAGTCGTGAGGTACTGGATCTGCGCGCATATCCACCGAGCGAGGTCGGTCTGTCTGGCCGGCGTGGCAATGCGCAGCTGGGCGGCTGACTCGGCATACAGGGGGCGTAACACCAGTGGTGCCCTTGCCTCCGGATCGCAGTTCGCGCCACACCGCGCGTCACGGGCGTTGCCGGCTGCCTGCACGGGCGTGTAGGCAGGGATCCCCGAGTGGTCCGAATCGAACCAGTCTCCCGCGCCGATCAGCGCGTTGTATGCACCCACCATGGCAGGACCCGAGCGGTAGTTCACGCCCAGCGGGACACTCTCGGCGCCGTGCGCGCGAAGCTCTTCGAGGGCCGCGGCATACACCGCTACATCCGTGCCCTGGAACGAGAAGATCGATTGCTTGGCATCACCCACCACGTACAGACAGCGCTGCGGGACTCGGCCGATGTCGTTGTCGTCGACGAACACCCGCTTGAAGATCGCCCACTGGCGCGAATTCGTGTCCTGGAACTCGTCGATGATGCCGTATCGGAACTGGCGGCGAAGGATCGGCAGCAGCGATTGTCCCTCGCCTGATACGGCCCGGTACATGTGCTCGATCATGTCGCCGAACGAGATCGCGCCTTCCCGCTCCTTGTGCTCTCTCACCATTTCCCCGGCACGCAGCACCGCGCTGCAGAAGTCGTAGCGGACCAGCGCCGCGCAGTTGACGAGGAACTCGCCGAACGTGCGGCCGTGGTGACGGTCCATCGCATCGCTTGCCCCGTCGATTGTCCGCCCGCTTCCCTCGAAGTACGAGAACAGTGTCTTGCGGCCGTCGCGGAGCTTGTCGGGCCACAGCGCGTGCCAGGCGAGTACCGCCGCGAGGGTGTCGTCTCCCGGCCCGGCAAGCAGGGCCCGAAGGCCATCGGCACATTCCCCCGGCGGAGCCCGTTTGAGCCCGAGTCGCTGCTTGATACCGCACCATGAGAGGTAGAACGGATGACGCTCGGGGGGGATGTCGCAGAACGCGGCACGGAATGCCGCGACGGCCTCTTCGAGTGTGGCGCCGGCGGGCGCAACGGTGAGCGCCGGCTGTATCGTGTCGCCGGCAGCCGGGTTGACACTGCAGGCCAGCGAGACGGCAGTCCTTCGGAGGTCCTCGACTGACGAGACCCCCCAGCGCGCAAGTGTTCGTGCCAGCCGCGCAGCCGCTTCGGCGGATCCGCCCGGCCAGAGCCGCTCGCGGAACTCGCCACGCAGCATGCCGACAACCGCATCGTCAGCCGGCAGCGCTTCGTCGGTCAGCTCCGCGTCCATCGCGCTGCCGCTCTCGAACGCGTGCCCGCGCAGGTAGCGGTGGCAGAAACTGTGGATGGTGTGGATGGCGGCGCGGTCAAACCGGGTGATGCAGCGTTCGAGGTGTCGTGCGGCGTCCGGCCAGTTCTCGAGGATGACGGCGGCGGCTTGACCCTCCTCCTCACTTGCTCGCTCCGGCTCGCGCATCGCCCCGAGGGTTCGCTCGAGCCGGGAGCGAACCCTGCTGCGCAGCTCCCCGGCCGCCTTCTCGGTGTAGGTGACGACCAGGATGTTCTCCAGGGCGATTGGCTCGTGCCAGGGATTACGGGTCGGCGACAGAAGGATACGGTGGACAAGCTGCTCGATGGTGTAGGTCTTGCCGGTTCCCGCGGAGGCCTCGATGAACGCGTGGCGTCCCAGGGAGAGCTGTTCCCACGGCGGTTGGATGGCGCGTGTGGCGTTCATGGGGACGCACTCCCGAACAGCAGTGAGAACCGCCGCGCCGCAAGATCGTGGCTGCGTTCCGGGACAACACGTTCGCAGAGCGCGAGCGCTTCGGTCCGTATCCGGTACTGCGCATGATCACCGTACGAATGCTCCTCCAGCCATGTCTCGAGTGCGCTCCGCGACCATTCCGGCGTGGCTCCTGCCCTGAGCGCCTCGTGGTACACCCCGCCGACAGCTTCAATCGGGAGGTGGTCGTACGCGCAGGCGCTGTCGCGCATGTCGCCGATGATCGCGGCCAGCCACTCGCGGGCCTCGACGGCGGTGAGTGCGTAGTGACGGTCGATTGTGTCGCCGCCACGGTCCACGACCACCATGCGCCAGCGCTGCACGGTGTCGGGTTGCGCGGCGAGGCACGCGCGCGCAACCGCGGCAAGAAACGGCTGCACCAGGTTGCGCCAGACCAGCCGTCCCGACACCACGCACGAGGAGGCGCTCACCAGGGGGAGCAGAAACGAAGCATCTTCGCTCTCCGAATGCAGCAGCCGTTGTGCCGGACCGCGCAGCTGCACCACGGTGCCGTCATGCAGAGTCAGCGGCACGTGCGCACGGCAGCGCCCGCCGGTGGGCGTGTGGCAGAGACGCGAGTCGGGCTCGTAGCGCCACCCCTGACACGCCGCGGCCAGCTCGGACAGCCTCGTGGCGAACATGGCCGCCGTGTCGCACAGTTCCAGCATGTCACGTTCGGCGAACACTCCTTCCGCCGTCGCACCGTCCGCCATGGCCCGTTCGTACACCGCGCGCAGGGCGCGTTCCGGCTCGGCGGGGTCGAGCGGGGCGGGATCGCCGAAGATCCGGTCACACAGCTGCCCGCCGACCTCGGAAAGAATTGTCCAGCGCACGAGCCCGTCAACCGCGAACGGCTCACGCTCGCGTTCCTCGCGTTCGCGGTGGTCCTGGTCGGCAAGACCCATGCCCCGCAGCAGCGTGTACTCCAACGGGTTAAGCAGGAATGCCCTGATCTGCGAGAGTGTCACCTGTGCGCTCACGCGGGAGGAGACAGGCTGCGGTGTGGCGTTGGGGGCGAGGCTCGAACCGTCGAACACCGTACCGGCAATCAGCCTGTCGGCCTCAACCGAGTAGTTGGGCGGAACCAGCGGGCACTTCTCGTGTGCAGCGTCCTGGCTCGGTCGCCCGTCGCCGCCTTCCGCAAGGAGCGGCAGCGGGCATGGCGCGAGCGCGTCTCCGACAGCGGTGTCTGCCGCGCAGTCGTTGACAAATGCGAGCAGCTCGGAGAGGGTGCTGCACGGGAGCAGGGGCTCGTCGCGGCCGATGTCGTGTCCGACGAAACTCAGCACGAGCCGTTCGCGAGCGCAGACGAGCAGCTGCAGGAAGGCGTACTGCGCCTGACGGACCGGGCGCATGTCACCGGGCACGTGTTTCCACGTCCGGAGGTCGAGCGTGTCCTTGAGCGGACTTCCGGGAAACGCTCCTTCGTTCAGCCCCATCACGTACACCAGTCTGAACGGTATGGCTCGCGAGGGTTTGATGGCACTGACTGTCAGGCGGCCGGTAAGGTAGGAACTGCGGCCGGGGAGATCGAAGTCGGCAAGGTGCTCAGCCATCCGCAGGAACTCCTCGCGATCGAGCGGCGAGTCGCCGAGCAGGTCACGGCGTCCCAGCGCCCGCAGCTTCGCGGCATACTCGCGCAGCACGTGTTCCTCAGCGCGATGTTCTTCGTCACACACCACCCAGCGGTCGACCAGCCCCAGAAAGTCCTCAGCGGCAGCCCCCCAGCCCGGTGCGCCTTCCGCCACGGCGCGCACATCGCTGAAGAGGGAGCTGACAGTTGTGATGAACGATGCGAGCGTGTCGGTGTCGGAGGTACCCATGCCGCGGCAGGGACGTACGGGGCTGTCCGCGCCGCGCGGAGATGGTTCGGCACATACGTCACACTCTGCCACCCGTCCCGCGCACAGGCGTTCGAACGCGCGTTGCCACGTATGCTGACGCGACGGTTCGTGCTCGCCCAGCGCAGAGCGGTGCTCACGGTCGAACGCATGCACCACCCCGAGCTCCTCCGCCCATCGCTCCCACAAGTCCAGCTGATCACCGTCGGCGCCGCACGATGCGGCCACCAGGGGATTGCGGAGCAACTCGAACACGCGCTGGCGTGGGAACTCGCCGCGCGCCAGGTCCACGAGACCGCGTACCGCCCCGGCAAGCAGA
>CAZJJT010000103.1:0-11250 GCA_964546395.1 uncultured Fibrobacterota bacterium | reverse complement strand
CACGCCGTCCAGCACCGTGTCGTGCACTCCTGTTGTGGCGCCATGCGGCCCGCAGCGAAACCCGTCGGTGTGCATGCTGAGCGGGTTGCGGGGTATCCACTGGCCAATCATGCAGGCACCGACTGCCCGTTGGCAGGCGAGGTAGACCTCTTCGGGGCGGCTTCGGTAGCTCCCCGCCGGTGTGCCGGCAAGTCGCTCGAGAAATGCATGCTCCATGATATTCAGCCCGCACGTGGGAATTCCGGAAGTCGGCAGTCTCTGGATCGTATCGAGTGCGAGGTACGCGCGACTCACGCATGCCTGTTCTGTCAGCATACCGCCTCCGCATGTTTCGTTAATTCCGAGATACCGTGAAGGATACAGATACAACATATCATAGGGAAGTCACGGCCACCCGATCCAGATCCCGGTATTAGTTATATATTTCCGGTATGCTTGACTTCACCCTGAAACTTGTGGACGTGTTCCATGCTCCCATGGAGAACGACTATGTCACGCCCCTGCCGACTCTGGGCTTCGGCGTCACGCCGCCGGAGTACGTCGAATGGGGTGGCCGCAGGGCGAACAGCCCGGGCCCGTTTCTCTCACTGGTCCCCGCGGGTGTGCGGCTGAGGGATAGATGGATTGGCCAACGCAGGAACTGGGCCGCACTCCTCGAGACAAGGGACATCCGGGCGCCGAACAGCGCCGAGGGAGTGGAGGTCCGCAGCCACAAGGAGTGGGTCAGGATCCCCTGGTGCATACCCGTCGAACCGGCACTCGTCGCGACCATGGAGATGGCGTGGGAGCGGATTCGCGAACTGCACAGAGAAGGCCTCCCTGCCAGTCGCCTCCAGGCACGCGTCAGAACGGTGAACATGCTCGTGCGGTTCCTCGAGCATGCCGGTCCGCGCCTGGTTGCGGGACCAGCTGCCCGGCTCAAACTCCTGATGGACGATGATGTCGCGCTGACACGTGGTCTTGAGTCACTCAGCAGGCAGTGCGGGTACTCACCCGATCACATACGCATCCTGTTCAGGCAGGCATACGGCATGAACCCGCAGCACTACCGTAACAGAAAGCGCATGTCACGGGCAATGGACCTGGTAGCTACGAGCACGCAGACTATTAAGGAGATCGGTGCACTGACAGGGTTCCGGCACATGTCCCACTTCACGGCCCTGTTCAGCAAGGAATTCGGCATGACGCCACGCGATGCATGCAGAAAATTCCGACACTGCGGTTGATGCCGCGCCTGCGGCATCGTCGGGTTGACGCTCAGGGGCAACTGCTCCGCTGTATACCACACCCCCACGTTACCGTCCCTGCTGAGAACCACCTCCCACGGTCAACCGGACCCCGTCGAGTCCCAGATAGAGCCCGGCGGCACGTGATGCGTCCCCCTGTCTTCCGCGCAGATCCACCGGATACAGAAGCCACGGGGACGTGCCCGGCGCCGGGCGGATCCTCAACGCAGCCCCGGAGCGAGGGCCCGTTGCGCTGCTCAGCAGCGTTGCCGCAGCCTGGTCGTACATCTTCTGTGCCTGAAGACTGCCCAGTTCATAGGTCGTGTACGTCGCGATCCCGCTCGGGCTCCTCTGCATCAGGTACGTGTAGAAGAACGAGCCCGCCAGGTACTGCGCCATGGGGCTCGGATGCACGTGATCGTCATACATGCGGACCCCTGTTGCCAGATGCCACCAGATGAAACTCGGGCCCACAGGAACAACATCCAGATCGTACACTGCGGCAATACTGTCGTAGTACGCGACGACCTCCACGCTGTCCCACGAAGCTACGCTGGCCGCGAACGGCCACGAGAGATAGAGCGCCACGCGTGCGCCGGTCGCCTGTATCTGCGGAAATATCGTGTCGCAGGAGGAGGCGAAGTACTGCACACAGGACAGGTCACCCACGTACGGCTGGAGCACCACGTGGGTGTAGTGATTCGCCTGCACCTTCGCAAGGACGTTCCTGTCGTTCCAGATGTCGATGATTGTCGAGCTGCCGCGCATCTCGCGCTCGGCAACGATGCTGTCACCCATCGCCGCCGAAATGGCCATCACCGCCGTATCGACCCCGGCACGGCTGTACGAAATGCTGTTACCCATGAACAGCACATACGGATCCTGGCCCCGCACACTGGCCGGGGGCACTGCAAGCAGCATCAAGGTCAAAGCAGCAACTCCGTGTCTCACTCGCATGCCCCCCTCTTTTCTGGCGTACTGCCACACGTCGAACAAGGCAGACCGGTTGTGCAGCAAACGACCTGCTACGGATCGCACCGGACACAGCGGACCCGCGCAAGCAGCCCCTTGGGCTGCACATGCGCGAAACCATCAGCGAAGTGCTGCAGCCAGACGCTGTCCGCGCTCGTCTCGGTACTGCTCCAGTACCACTGAGTCGAGAGGTTCCCCACCGCGGCGCGCTGTTCGTACATGGCGTTGAGCTCCTCGCGTGAAGGCAGGTACCAGTCCGCGAACCCGTGCGAGGTCAGGTCGCTGCAGACCTTCGTGGCGTACTCGACACCCAGGTTGCCCTGCGCGGCAACTGCTGCAGCCGTATTCGTCTCACCGTCCGTGGTCGAGGTCGCACCGGTCGTGGTGCCGAGAAGCCCCCATACCATGTTGGCGCCGCCTATCCCGTCCTCGGGTGCTACGTACAGCGTACCGCTGTAGGTAATACTCGTGATTGGCAGTTCCGGCTCGTCGTCTTCGTCGGCGCACCCTGCACACAGTGCGGCCCCCACACACGCGCATCCACAGAACGCTAACGCTGTCTGGTACTTCATCTGCCCCTCCTGCGGTTAGGTGGCGCCTGTCGGGAACGCTCGGAACAGGCACTTACGGAGAATCTACTGCCGGTAACGCAGCGCGTGAGGGAATGTGGCCGGCCATGCGCTGTGTGCAGTCGCGTACGGCAGCGGCGCCACGGATGTACGGTCCCCAGGCTATCTTCACCAGCGATGTCTCGACTCCTGTATCTCAACGGCGGGTTCGACCTCGGACTCCGCGGCGCCGTGCCGCCGCGGCTCAGGGCGCTCCTGCCCGAAATGACCTGCTGGTTCGTGCCAGTCGGGCTCCCACAGGACCGCGTCCTTCTCGACTGTGAACCCGACTGTGCCTGGCTCGAGGGCCTCCGCCACGCGGGCCTCGAACTGCCGCGGCTTGTCCAGGGCGCGGCGCAGCCGGAGACGCTCCCGGCAAGCGGGCCCCCTCAAGCGTTCCCGTGGGGATGGTCGCAGGAAGCTGTCGACAGGCTTGCCGGGGCTGGAGCGGAACTCACCCACCCGCCCCTCGACATCGTTGCGCGTGTCAACGCTCGTTCGTTCTCCCACGCACGTGCCGGCGATCTCGACGGGCAGGTGCCCGGCTCACGTCTCTGCCGGACCACCGAACAGGCGCACGATGCGCTGCGAAGCGGGGACAGCTGGCCGAAAGTGCTCAAGCCCGACCACGGGAACGCTGGAATCGGCTTCACGATCGTCTCCTCACCCGACGCAGTCGCACGCGCAATGGGCGCCTGTGCCGCACACCTGTCGGCTGGTCCCGTGGTGGTCGAGACGTGGCTGCCACGCACCATGGATTTCTCGACCCGGTTTGAACTCGGCCCCGATGGGGCCGTGTCGGCTCCGCAGTTCTCGCGCTGCCTCGTGAGTGCCACTGGCGCCTCCCTCAGTGTGCTGCACGTTCCCGGCGATCCTGTTCTCGCGCCGCTCCTCGATACCCTCCAGCGCACCGCTGAGTCGGCCGCCCGGAGCCTGCACGCCGAGGGGTATTTCGGCCCGGTCAACGTCGACGGAATGGTAGCTTGGCTGCAAGGCCGTGAGCAGGTCTTCCCGCTGCTGGAAATCAACGCCCGCCAGTCGATGAGTTTCCTCGGCTACACCGTGCAGCAGCGACTTGCGCCGGGCCGTCCGTTCCTGCTGAAGACGCTCGGGCGGCGCGGTCGCGAGTTCGCGCGTGCGGCCGCCACCCGCAGAGATGTTCTGGCCGGCGTGTACTGGGACAGGCACACACTGACGGGAGCACTCCCCCTCTCTGCTCCTTCGTACTGCCTGGCCGGCTCGCACCACCAGCCCCGCCGTCATGTATTGTTTCTCTCTGCCGCAACCGAACAGCAACTACTGGTGCTGGACACGGAGGTGTCCGCACGCCTTGCGGGTTGAATGTCGATGAGTACTGCGCATGCACGGTACGACACCGTTGTGGTATGCGGCGCCACCGCCTCGGGCAAAACACGGCTCGGCGTGGCGGTTGCACGGCACATCGACGGCGAGATTCTCTCCGTCGACTCCCGACAGGTGTACCGCGGGATGGATGTCGGGACGGGCAAGGACCTGCAGGAGTACGGTGAAGGGGCCGAACGCGTGCCCGTGCACCTGCTCGACATCGCGGACCCCGCACAAGTCTACACGCTGTGGCAGTTCCAGTCCGACTTCTACGCCGCCTGGCGCGGGGTGTGCGCCCGCGCCCATGTCCCGGTGGCTGTCGGCGGCTCGGGCCTGTACCTCGAAGCGGCCCTGAAGAACTACCGGCTGGCCAACGTACCCGAGGACGAACAGCTGCGTCTGGAGCTCATGACCCGCAGCAAACCCGCGCTCGAGATGCACCTGCGTGATACCGACCCGGCGCTGCATGCGTGCACCGACTGCTCCAGCAAGAAACGGATTGTGCGAGCGATCGAGATCGCGCGTGCACAACGGCGCTCTTCGACTCAGTGGGGACACGCGCACATGCCGGACATTCGGCCGTTCGTGGTTGGTGTTCGCTGGGAGCGGCTCGTACTCCACGAGCGGATTCGTACCCGCCTAGAGCAGCGTCTCGCAGGCGGCATGCTCGAGGAAGTCCGCGGGCTGCTCAGCAGGGGTGTGCCGGCCGCGAGGCTCGAGCAGATCGGCCTGGAGTACCGCTGGCTCGGACGGCACATCCGCGGGGAGCTGGGGTTCCACGAGATGCGCGAAGAGCTGTTTCGCGCGATCTGCCGCTTCGCCAAGCGGCAGGACACCTGGTTTCGCGGCATGGAACGCCGCGGCACACCCATACACTGGATAGCGGGCGACGACGTCAGCGCAGCGCTGGCCGCTGTCGATGCTGCGCTTGCCAGTGCATGACAATGGGGACATCGGCCGGAGTCCAATCCACCGAGAGCGCCTCGGCCGGGGCCAGCCACTTCACACACTCATGCTCGACACACACCAGCCCGCCGGCATCCAGCGCGCAGCTGTACGCGCACAGCTCTATCGCGAACGTACCGTAGTCGTGGACGTGTGCACCCAGCAACTCCCCGACATCAACGGCAACGCGGAACTCCTCCATCATCTCGCGCCGAAGCGCCTCGGGCCCGCTCTCGCCGTCGTGCACTTTGCCACCCGGAAGCTCCCACTGGCCGGCATGCGACATGCTGGCCCCCCGCTGTGCCGCGAGCAGCCTGCCGCCCTGTTCCACCACTGCGCACACCACTGGGATCGGCAACAGGCGATCCCTTCGCTTTTTGTCCACCATGACGTATCTTTCTGCCCTTGTTTGCCTCGCGGAATTCGGCGTTGCCCGCGAAAATACGCACCGCCCCGCAGCCGGTATCCGCTGGGCGCGCAGTCAGGAAATCGATGTCGCTACCGATGTTCCCCCAGAGAATGACCCGAGAGCAGCTTCTGCCGGTGGCATACCGCGCAATGCTGCTTGCGCGGAAGGCAGACGACAGGCTCAGTGAGATGTTTCGCAAGGGCCTGGTCAAAGGCACGGTGACCCTTGGGCGAGGAAACGAAGCAACCGCGGTGGGCATGGCGCTGCCGCTGCGGCCCGGCCGCGACTTCGTCTCGCTGCTCCACCGCGACCTGGCCTCGCATCTCGTCATGGGCATGCCGCTGAAGGATATCGTCTGCCAGTACATGGCAAACGCGGCCTCGCCGACTCACGGTCGTGAAGGCAACGTGCACCACGGCAATGTCCCCGAGCGGCGCCTTCCCATGATGAGTCACCTGGGGAGCATGCTCGCGCCCGCGGTGGGCGCGGTATGGGGTGCTCGCCAGCGAGGGGAAGATGTCCTCGGACTGGCGGTCATCGGTGACGGGGGGTCGAGCACGGGCGACTTCCATGAGTCACTCAATATCGCTTCGGTCCGCCGCGTGCCGTTGCTGTTCATCGTGCAGAACAACCTCTACTCGTTCTCCACCCCGGTACGCGAACAGTACCGCTGCGCACACCTCTCCGATCGGGCCGCCGGCTACGGGGTGAAGGGACGCACCATCGACGGGACCGACGTGTGGGAAGTGTACTGTGCGGTCTGCGATGCGCTCGATTATGCTCAGGCGGAACAGCTGCCGTACCTTCTCGAGTGCAGCACGCTCCGACTGAGTGGCCATGCGGTGTACGACAAGGCGGAGTATGTCAGCCAGGAGGAGTGGGATAGCTGGGCGAAGCGCGACCCGCTGGTCAGGATAGGCGAAGATATTGTCTCATACTGTGGGCGCAGCAAGGGCGACCTGCAGAAAATCGAAGAAGAGGTCGATGCTGAGATCGACGATGCGGTCCGCGAATCGGTGCGGCAGCCGCGTCCCGACCCGGTGTCGCCGCCGCTGCACGTGTTTGCCCCTCGGCAGGTCCGGCGGCTCGAGCCGTTCGAAGCCCAGGGGCTCACCAACCAGACAGCGGTTACGGCCGCGCTCGGGTACCTTCTCGGGTCGGATCCCGCAGCCGTGCTGCTCGGACTCGACATCGGCACGTACGGCTCAGCGTTCAAGACCTGCAAGGGCTTGTTTGAACGGTTCGGGCCGGGCCGGGTCATTGACATGCCGCTGGCCGAATCGGCCATCACGGGTTTCTCCCTCGGGGCATCCCAGGCCGGCATGCGTCCCGTGGTGGAGTTCCAGTTTGCCGACTTCGTTACCGAGGCGGTTACGCAGTTGGGCCTGAATTGCGGCACGTGGTATTTTCGGAGTGGGAATTGTGCACCGCTGGTAGTGCGCCTGCCGTGTGGCGGGGGCGTTACCCTTGGTGCGTTCCATTCTGGTGAGTTCGAGGGGCTCCTGTCGCGGTTTGCAGGGCTCAAGCTCTTGTACCCGACAACTCCCCAGGAGATGTTCGAAGCACTGGTTGCGGCGTACCACGACCCGAACCCGTGTGTGGTGTTCGAGCACAAGTTGCTGTACACGCGGGCGAAGGGTGGGGTGCGGTTTGACGGGAACACCGAGGCGGTATGGCGGCCGCGGCGCTGCGCAGAGGGTTCGCAGGTGACGGTTGTTGCGACGGGCGCGATGGTTGAGGTAGCGTTGGAGGCAGCTTCACAGGCGGGGTGCAGTGCAGATGTCTGGAACCCGTTTGTGCTGTGCCCGCTCGATCTCGGGCCGGTACACGAGTCGGTGACACGTACGGGAAGGCTGCTTGTGGTGCAGGAGTCGGGTGTAACCGCCGGGTTGGGCAGCATGATTGTGGGTCGTGTGTGCAGCGAATCGTACGGGGCGCTTCAGGCTGCCCCCGTTCTTGTTGCGGCCCCGGATACGCCCGTGCCATTCGCGCCGGAGCTGGAGACACGACACCGGCCTGACATTCAACGCGTTGCCGCGGCGATGGACACGCTGTGCAAGGAAGAATCGTGAGTGACTCCTTTCGCGTAAGCATCAAGCTCCCCGCGCAGGCTGCCACCGAGACCGAAGCCACCATTCTGTCGTGGAAGGTGGCCGAGGGGCAGAAGTTCTCGAAGGGTGACGTGCTGGCCGAGGCAGAGAGCGCCAAGTCGTCCTTCGAGTTCGAGGCACCGTGTGACGGGGTCGTGGTGAGACTGCTGTGCGCCGAGGGTGGCACACTGTCGCTGGAAGACGCGGTGATGGAGGCGGAGACCACTGACCCGGACATGCGCGAGACACAGGAAGCGCTGGTTGTGTCGACCGCCACGGACGACACCATCGATGAAGTCATGGTCGTGCCGGCCCGCGCGGCCCAGCCCTCGACGCCGGTGGTCGGGACGGTGCATGTGCTGGGTATCGGCGGCTACTCGCCGGAGCGCACGGTCACAAACGGAGAATTGCTGAACGGGTTCTCGGGAATGAGTGAAGAGTACCTGTTCGGTGTGACCGGTATTCGCGAACGCCGGTGGGCCGTGGACAACCAGAAGCCTTCGGACCTGGCCTACCATGCGGCGCTGGATGCCCTCGAGAAATCGGGCATGTCGGCGGCTGATATCGGCGGAATCGTGGTCGCCACGGGGACACCCGATACCGCGATGCCGTCCACCGCGTGTGTGCTGCAGCAGAAACTCGGCATCCGCGCGGTACCGTCGTTCGACCTGAGCGCCGCCTGCAGCGGATGGCTCTACGGGCTGTGTATCGCCAAGGGGATGGTGCTGGGCGGGATGATGGATGACGTGCTGGTGGTGGGCACCGAACTGCAGTCACGTCTTCTTGACAACACAGACAAGGACACGTATTTCCTTTTCGGCGACGGTGCCGGGGCAGCGGTTGTCTCGCGCAGCCGTCCGGGCCACCCTCTGTGCAGCGAGATACTGTTTGCCGACGCAGCGGGGATGCAGATGGCGCGGCGGGACACGCCGGGCTACGTGCTGGCGGACGCCGAGGAGCACGACCCGTGGATCCGTCTGGATGGGCGGGCGCTGTTCCGTTTCGCCACCGAAAGTTTTGCGTCGGTAATCCGTGACGTGGTGGTCAAGAGCGGGTGGACGCCCGAGGCGGTGCGCTGGGTGGTGCCGCACCAGGCCAACGGCCGCATCCTGAAGGCGGCAGCCTCGCGCTGCGGCGTTGCGTTCGACCGGTTCTATCTCAACATCGACCATCTGGGCAACACCTCGAGCGCCAGCATCCCGCTTGCCCTTCGTGAAATCGAGCCCGGCATGCAGCATGGCGACAAGCTCGTGTTGTGCGCTGTCGGCGCCGGCATCACGGTTGCAGCGGTCACTCTCGAATGGTAGCCGACAGCAGCACCGGTCATCGCTCCCGCCTTCGCGAACGCTTCACCCGGGGCGGCATCACCGCTCTGCACGACTACGAAATGCTGGAACTGCTGCTCTCCTACGCAATCCCGCGCCGGGACACGAAGCCGCTCGCCAGGGAGCTTCTCAAGCGGTTCAGGTCGATTGGCGGCGTACTGCATGCCCGCGGCGAACAGCTGCAGCAGGTGCAAGGAATCGGGCAACAGGCGGCCTCGCTGCTGTCGCTGGTGCGCGAGGTGGCTGCCTACAGCCTGCACGAGCGGGTCGAGAAACGGCACGCGCTCAACGACCGGCGCACGGTGCAGGAGTACCTGCGGTTCGCGTTCGGCGACCGGCCCGACGAGCATGTGGCGGTTCTGTTCCTCGATGCGGCCAATCGGGTGATCGGCTCCGAAGTGGTAGCGGACGGAACAGTCAACCAGTGCGCCATCTACCCGCGCGAGGTCGTTCGCCGGGCGATCCTGGCGGGCGCCGCCGGGATCATCATGGCTCACAACCACCCGGGCGGCACCCCTGCACCGTCCGAGGCCGATTGGAGCCTGACCAGGCGGTTGCACGAAGTGGGCAAACTGCTTGACATGTCGCTGCTCGACCACATGATCGTCTGCCGCGATCAGGTCCTCTCGCTCCGCGAACTGCCGCGCTGGCCCAACTAGGAGGCGAAGATGGCATTCCGTCCCGAGTTGTCATGGGAAATGCTCAGTGCCGATGAGATAGCGGCACGCACGGTGCGCGCGTTGCGCAACCATGTCGCTCATGTCAAGGAGGTGTCGCCGTATTACCGTGAGGCGCTGGGGGGAGTCGACCCGGCGTCCATCGGCACGCTCGACGACTTTGTGGCGCAAATCCCCTGCACCAGCAAGAGTGAAGTGGTCGAGCGAACCGCCGAGTTCACGGCGGCGCCCCCGGAAGCAGTCGTGGAGACAGTGGTGACAAGCGGGTCCACCGGCAAGCCGCTCGTGTTCCCCCTGACCGCCAACGACCTCGATCGCCTGGCGTTCAACGAGGCGCTTTCGTTCCATTCGGTCGGGGTCACTCCCGCCGACCGTGCGCAGATCCTGGTCAGCCTCGACCGCCTGTTCATCGCCGGCATGGCCTACTACCGAGGCCTGACACTCCTCGGCGCATGCACGGCCCGTATCGGCGTGCTCCCGTTGGAGATGCAGCAGCACTACCTGCAACTGCTCCGTCCGACCGTGCTCGTGGGCGTGCCGTCGTTTCTGCGCAAACTCGCCCTCGACCTGACCGCCCGCGGCTTCGACACCCGTCGCGCCGGCGTACAGCGCCTGGTGTGCATCGGCGAAAGCATCCGCGGCGAAGACATGCAGCTCAACGCGGTCGGCACCAGTCTCCAGGACCTCTACAGCGCCAGGGCCTATTCCACCTACGGCAACACCGAACTGTCTCTTGCGTTCTGCGAGTGCAGCGAGCAGAACGGCGGCCACGCCCACCCCGAACTTGCCTACACGGAGATCCTCGACGAGAACGGGGCGCCGGTACCCGAGGGAACGCCGGGCGAACTGGTGGTGACCCCGCTGGGCGTCGAGGGACTGCCGCTGGTGCGCTACCGCACGGGCGATATCACGTTCATGATGAGCGGGCCGTGCGCCTGCGGCCGCAACTCGTGCCGGATCGGGCCGATTCTTGCGCGCTGCTCGCAGATGATCAAGATCAAGGGGACAACGATGTACCCCCTGACCATCACGAACGCGCTGGATGAGCTTGACGGGATAGAAGACTACGTGCTGGTGCTGGAGGGAGATGTGTCGCTGTCGGACCGGGTCACGCTGCACGCGGTCACTCCACCCGCCAACGTCGAACGCATCGCCAACCACCTGCGGGCCCGTGCCCGTGTAGGATTCCCCGTGCTGGTCTCCAACGCGGCGTCGATACACGCGATGCGCGGAGACAGCCGTAAGAAAATCCGGGTCATCGATCTGCGCCGTCACTCGCGGGCGTAGCCCGCTCGGCTGTTTCGGGCACAACTCCCCTGAGGTAGTCCTCCAGGCACCCGCGATCAAACGCCACCAGGTCGCCGTTCTCCATTCTCACCCGCTCCGCCAGCCCCGCCACACCCGCGGCCCGGTAGAACTCCCCTGGCTCGCAGCCGCGTGATTCGGAGGGACACGGGCGAATCGGCGTCGCCACGACAGCCGAGTCCTCGTCGCGCAGGGCCATGTAGAGCGTGACGTATGTCTCGCCGAGACACGAGGGGACCTGGCCCCCGGTGTCGTCCGCCGCCGCGAACGAAATGTCCGCGGTCCGGCACCGTTTCCGCATCTCCATCAGCTTGTACACGCCAGGGTACTTGCGGTTCGGCACGAACCG
>CAZJJT010000102.1:0-11302 GCA_964546395.1 uncultured Fibrobacterota bacterium | reverse complement strand
CGATGGTGGCCTCAGTCTCGGTGAGCGAGTTACGGATAGCGTCGATATCGGCGCCGAGGATGATCTGGCGCAGTGCGTTGAGGTCCTGTGCAGGATTCTGTCCGCTTGCCATACCACGCCCCCTTCGGGTTCTGCCGCGTACTCCCCCTGCTGCGCTGCCGTCCCCGCGGCGGCACCCCGCACCAGTGGCACTGTCAATAATAGCATTTGGGAACAGCCATGTAAAGCACATGCATGCGCCGGAACGGCTAGGCGCCGAAGAGCTCCTGCTCGACTGCTGCGCACACCGCATGGTACACGGGGCCATGCAGTTCCTGTACCCGGAACGTAAGGTCGGCAGGCACGCATATCGCCGTGCTGCACAGGGGCTTAAGCGCACCTCCCGTCTTCCCGGTCATACCCACCACGTGCATCCCCATGGCCCGCGCCACCCGTGCCGCGTTTACCACGTTTGCCGCGTTGCCCGATGTGCTTATCGCCACGAGCACATCACCACCCGTCCCGTAGCCGTATACCTGCTGAGCGTACACCATGTCTGCCGAGAAATCGTTGGCCACGGCAGACACCAGTGCACTCTGGCTCACCAGCGAGATGGCCCTGACAGCCGACTGCAGCTGCCCGGCAATCCGCGTGCCCTCTGTGCCATGCGCCGCCTCCAACGCCGCGCAGACATCGGCCCTGGCCGGGCGCCTGAGCATGAACCGGTTCATCAGCTCTCCCACCAGGTGCTCCGCGTCAGCGGCGCTGCCGCCGTTGCCGCACACCAGTACCGTTCCGCCGCCCCGTGCACACGCGATCAGCGCCTCCGTGGCAGCTTCGATTGCCCCCAGACACACGCCCAGTTCGGGAAGCCGTTTCGTCAGGTCGAGCAGCGCCGCACGCGCATCGCTTCGCATTCAGCGTGTTCCTTTCCGCTTCGCGGCGACGACAGTGCGCTCTCCAGGCAGCACGCGGACCGCGCCGAGGTCTGCCGAAGCGGCGAACAGCGCGTAGGCCTGCAGCGCCTGCGACACCTTCCGCGAGCGCTTCGGCTTGAACGCCTTGGCGCCCTTCTTCTTCTCCGCCGCCCTGCGCGCCGCACCTTCGCGCGCGCCGAGTTTCACCCCGATGCTGCGCTTCGGGATATCGATTTCGATCGTGTCGCCGGTCTTCAGCAGGCCGATCATGCCCCCCGACGCTGCTTCGGGGGAGATGTGACCGATGGAGAGACCCGCTGTCCCGCCCGAGAAGCGCCCATCGGTAAGCAGCGCACACTGTTTGTCGAGGTGCACCGACTTGATATACGATGTCGGGTACAGCATCTCCTGCATGCCCGGACCGCCCTTCGGCCCCTCGTAGCGGATGACCACCACTTCCCCCGCTCTCACCTTCCCCGCGAGTATCCCCTCGCAGGCTGCGTCCTGGGAGTCGAACACCCGTGCTTTGCCCGTGAACGTGAGCATGGAAGGGTCCACGCCAGCCGTCTTGACTATGCAGCCCTTCTCTGCCACGTTGCCGAACAGCACCGCCAGACCACCATCAGGCGAGTAGCCGTGTTCGACATCGCGGATGCAGCCGTGGGCCCGGTCGAGGTCCAGTTCGCAGCGGTTGTTCTGTGACCCCAGCACGAGGTTGCGTCCCGCCCCGCCCGGCGCGCTCGTGTACAGCTCCCGGGCTTCCGTGGTGCAGGAACCCAGCGACACGTCGAACTGCTCGAGCGTCGCCGCTAGGCTTGGGCTGTCGACACGGCCGACCGAGGTATCCACCAGGCCCGCGCGCGCAAGGATGCCCATGATCGCCATGATTCCGCCCGCCCGGTTGACATCCTCCACGTGGTACTGCGAGGAAGGCGATACCTTGCATATCACCGGGACCTTGCGTGACAGCCGGTCTATGTCCTTCATGGTGAAGTCCACTCCGGCCTCGCGGGCGATCGCCAGCAGGTGCAGCACGGTGTTAGTGGATCCGCCCATGGCGATGTCGAGCGACATGGCGTTGAGGAACGCAGCACGGGTGGCAATCGAACGCGGCCGCACCGAATCGTCGCCCTGCCCGTAACAGCGCTTCGCGTTGGCAACCGCCAGCCTGGCAGCCTTCTCGAACAGCGCGGTACGCGTGGCATGCGTGGCCACGACCGTGCCATTGCCGGGGAGCGCAACTCCGAGGGCCTCGGCCAGGCAGTTCATGCTGTTGGCCGTGAACATCCCCGAGCACGATCCGCACGTAGGACACGCCACGCGCTCCACTTCCGCCACCTCTTCGTCCGGCACCTCCCTGTCCGCCGCCATCACCATGGCGTTGATCAGGTCGTATTTCTTGCCGCCCCGCACGCCGGCTTCCATGGGTCCGCCCGACACGAACACCGCCGGGATGTTCAGCCGCATCGCCGCCATCATCATCCCCGGAGTGATCTTGTCGCAATTGGAGATGCAGATGAGCGCGTCGACGGTGTGCGCGTTGCACATGTACTCCACGCTGTCGGCGATGAGGTCGCGCGAGGGCAGCGAGTACAGCATACCGTCGTGTCCCATCGCGATCCCGTCATCGATCGCAATCGTGTTGAACTCGGCCGCGAAACACCCCTCTGCTTCGACAATCGCCTTCACCCGCTGGCCGATCTCGTGCAGGTGCACGTGGCCCGGTACGAACTGGGTGAACGAGTTGGCGATGGCGACAACCGGTTTGCCGAACTGCTCTTCACGCATGCCGTTGGCGCGCCACAGGCTGCGCGCCCCGGCCATCCTGCGACCCTGCGTGCTGGTGGTGCTGCGAAGTGGAATGGACATGAGGACTCCCTGAGGAAAGGCGTTGGAATGCTGTACCGTCTATGGTTCTACCGGCAGCAGTTCGTCCATCCGGCTCAGCAGCCAACGGGCGGTTTGCTGGGCGATGACATTCGTGAGCCTGCCGGGACTGCGTTCCTTCGTGTCGATGCCGAGGGCCGCATTCAGCAACGTGGTGAACTGATCGCGATCACCCCGCTTGAGTGCGACGGTTGAAGCCATGATCACGTACGCGCGGGCATGCGTTCCACCCGACAACTCGACGGCCCTCTGGAAGTGCTCGCGGGCCCGCGCGGTGTCGCCGCCCATGGATTCGGGCAGCAACCCGTAGTAAGCCACCAGCGTCTCGTGGGCCGCACCGCCGTCAAACCCCTCGTTGTATGCAAGCACCTTGTGCAGCAGGGCCGCGGTTCGCTTCAGATGGAACACGGCGCTCAATCCCGGTTTGCCGACTGTCAGCCCGCCCATCCACGAGACGCCGATCCAGTACAGTTCGGCCGAATCTGTCTGGCAGCTCATCGCCAGCGCCGAATCTACCGTGCCCTTGATGAGCGCATCGGTGAACCCCGGGTAGCGGAGTTCCAGTGACCGCAACAGGTAGTCGCGGGCCCGGAAATAGAACATCTTTGCGCGCCGGTACTGCTCCTTCTGCTCCTCGGCCTGTCCCGGAGCACACATGCGGTCAGCCGGAACCTGCACACACGCGTAGGCGTACAGCGCAAACGCCTTGCCCGTTGCGCTGAGCAAGGCCTGGTTATCGGGTTCCGCCTCCACAAGCGCTTCGTAGACTTTCAGCATGGTCGGCAGCGACTGGGTGACGATCTCCGGGTCGCTCTCGGCAGTGAATACGAGGCTACCGCCACCGCCACCGCTCAGTGCACCGGTGAGTGCGCCGAGCGCGAGGGAGCGTACCGAGCAGCCCGGCAGTGCCAGCATCGACACCACACACACGAGCGCGAACAGGCAATAACGACTTCGCATGATTCCCCTCTTGACAGGGGCCGAAAATAACTCCCGTTGCCGTTCCGGCACGCCCCCGGCTGACACCTCAGCGCTTCTTCGCGCCGGACTGCTCATTCACCCACATCGCGGCGATCTCGTTGAGAGTGTTCTTGACTACTCCGTTCAGGTCGTTCGTGAAATCCTCGCCGCCGATCATCAGTTCCCCATCGAGGAAGATCTGGTCCAGTTTGCGGGTCCCCGCAAGTTTCTTCGTGTACAGCGTGTCGCCACTGCGGGCGTCAACGAAGCTGACCTGGGCGCCGGCGGTAAGCACGATGCGGTCCTTGGTCACCTTTTCTTTCCGCTCGATCGTTGCGAGTCCGAGACGCCCGTACACGCACACATCCGGCGCACGGTCCTCCTGGTAGATCAGCTCGCGCGGGTCAACGCGCTGGAACTCCCCGAGGCTCAATGCCGCAGCCGCCGCATCCATGTCGGAAGCGCGGTAGTTGGGGGGGAGCAGACGGAGTTGCCCGGTCTGCACGAACGCGTTGTGCAGCCATTCGGTGAGCAGGGGCAGAGAGTAATGGTAGCTCCCGTCCACATTCCCCTTCACGGCCCACCCCTCCACCCGGTATGTCTTCCCGCCGGGCGTCGCCTTGTTGCGCCCGTCGATCCGCAGCAGATCGCCCCTGGAGGGCTCGCGCGTGCCGTCCGTGGCCACCACCGCGACCTCGTACTTGCTGCCGCCCGTGTGCCGGCTCACCCGTCCGATACCATAGTGCTGCCAAAGCCGTTCGAGCTCCTTGCCGTCCATGCCCCGCACCTTGTCTCCAGGATGGACCAGGTTGAGCATGTCTCCAGACGCCAGTGCACCGTTCTCGACTTCGACCAGGAGTCGCTTCGGGTCGCTCACCGAAACCACGGTCGCCTGGGTGGGCGCCGGGTCGTACTCGGCAGCGATCCGGGTGCATGCCCCGGCTATCGCGTCCTTGCATGCATCACCGAACGCATTCTGCAGGTCGACCGAGCGATACACCTTCCCGCTCGCCTCTACGATCTTCTCGACCGCACGGCCCGACTCCTGGCAACTGTGGATGAAGTCGCGGGTCTTGCGGTCGTAGAACTCGACCGAGATCCCGACGGAGACGATCATGTTCTCGGCGCCGGGGGTCTTGAACCGGTTGACCTCGGCCCGAGTGACCACGCCCCGCACGAGGATATCGGGGAACGCCCGCCTCCCCATCAGGGCCGACAGTGATTCCCCCCCCGAGATCGAGAACTCACTCTGGGCCTTGAGTACCGCATCCTGCATCCTGAGATTCTCTGCGCTGTCGACCGTAGCGATCAGCGGAGCCGTCATGAACAGCGCAGTCTTCTGTGCCAATCCATCGTGGAGCCACTGCCCCAGCGTGGCCTCGTCAAGGTCGAACTCGGGGTCCAGACAGTCTCGGTTGGCGACTGAGAAGCCTGCCACGGCGTAGCGTGATGAAGAGCCCCCGATGCCGCGCCGGTTGATGCCGACGGCCCGCGCCCGCCATCCCTTGCGCACGCGGCGTGCCGAGAGAGCAACCACGCGTGCCTGTGCGATGCCGTCCTGGGTGGCAGTCACCGTGGCGATCCCGCGCACGGAGTCCAGCTTGCCGTCGTAGAGCTGCACTGACAGCCCGGGGTAGGCCCCCTGCATCCGGCCGCGGTCTATGACGAGGACCGCGGAGTCGGGCAGTTGGTCAACCACGTTTGCATCAAAGACCCCCGGGGTGTATTCCTCCCCGATCCGCCTGACCACTCCCTCAATCGCATCCCTGAGGCACGTGCGGAACGCGCTCTGCTTCTGTTCCGGCGTCAGCCCCTCACTCTTGCCTGCCTGCAGCCCAGCAAATCCGTTCAACGCCCGCGTGTAGTAGACTTCACCGCTCACCACATCGAAGAACTCGAGAGACACGGTCACGGAGAAGAGGTAGTCGCGGAGGGTGAGCTTCTCGATGTCCTTGAGTTCGGCACGCGAAACCACTCCCCTGATGAACACCGAGCTGGCCCCCGGGCGCGGCCGGTCATGGCCGGTACGGCTGGTAGTGAGATCGAGCGGGACCAGGTTGATGCGGGGAACCTTGGCCAGGGCGGCCTGGGCCCAGTCGGCCATCTCGAAGAGGATTCCCCCCTCCTGCCCCATGGCACGAGCGGACTCGTCGAACGTGGACGGCGAGTCGCCCCAGTAGAACCCGGTGAAATAGCTCTTCACTTCCTCGGTGTGTACCTGCTGCGCAGCAACCAGGACTGCAAGGGAAACGGCACAGAGCGTGCATACGTGTCTCATCGGCTGCCTCGGTGGGGGAGAGGTGAGCAGAAGGGGCCGGCAGTACCTGCCGGCCCCGAAGCGCTGCTGGACGGCGCGTGCGCCGCTGTTGCCGGATCGCCCTAGAAATCGAGTTCCTTGAACGTATCGCCGCTTTTCGGCTCTCCGACTTCCTCAATTTCGTTGTTCTTTCTGATGGCCCGTATTGCTGAGATCAATCGCGCGAACGCGACGGTGTGCCTCGGGACGGCCACTGTGATGGCTGGCAGATCCTTGGTGACGAAGCGGGTGATGGGCTTGATCTTCTTGGCGAGCTGCATCGCGGTCTTGGGGTTTCCGCCCTTGACCTTCTCAACGATGTCCTTGCCTTCCTTGATCATCAGCGCGGCATCCTTGACCGTCAAGGCCTCGTACACGCCGGCAAGCACCAGGTTGTAGACAAGGTTCCCCACCGCGGTCTTCTGTTTCTCGTCCAGTTCGGCCTTCTCGTACTCTCCCTCATCCAGCCCTGCCTGGATCGCCGCGTCCTGAAGGCTGTCGAGCTGGGACTGGATGGCTTCCTTCTCCTCGTCGTCCTCGGCCGCGGCCAGCTCTGCTTCCTTCTTCTGGACCGCTTCACGCCTCTCGGCTGTCTCGACGACGCTGAACAGGAACGCACGCCCCTTCACCAGGGCCTCGGAGGACTTGCACATGTTGCAGTTGACCATCTGGGCACGCAGAAGGAACATGTCGATATCCCCCCCGCCCAGCGGCTGTCCCAGAACCTTCGCGTAGGCATCCACGAAGAACTGTGTGCTGCAGGGCGCGCACCGGTCGGCGTCGCCCTCGTCGTCCTTCGCCTTCTTCTCCCGCTTCGCCATCGCACCCATGCAGACCCCAAGCGCGAGCACTGCCACCACCGCTGTTCGCAACACCGACTGACGCACCATGGCGCCCCCTCTCTGGAAGTGAAGTATGTGCTACTTCTTGATCCTGAAATTCATGTTGTTGCCGGTCTGCTCCTCGAGATCGAACCCCTTGAGCTCCGCTACCTTCTCCACCGCCGCGAAGATCCCGTCCAGCAGATCATCACCACTGCCGCCCTTGTAGGTCACGTCGAACTCGATCCGCCCCATCTTGGCATCCCACGTACGTTTGTTGCAGGTGGTGACACCGTTGACGGAACCAAGAGCACTGATGAGCTTGCGGGCCTGTGTGCCGTAACTGGTGATCCCGTATACCTTAATAATGTAGGCGACACCGCTGTTGGCACGCTTGGTCCAGTTCTGGACGATCAGGGGGATGATCTCTTCGGCCGCCGATTCACCGGCCCGCTGCCCCGCAAACAGGTTCGCCTGCGCCAGGCTGCTGCCCCTGCCCGATTCCGATTTCTGGCTCACCGCGATCTTCTCGGCAGTGGCCGCATCGACAATCTTGCACTTGAACGTCCCCGTCACCGTGTACACCCCGCCGCCCCTGCTGACCGGCTCGAGTCGCGAGGTGCCCATCAAGAGGTACTGCGCGCCGTACTCCACCGCCTTCTGTGCTATCCGCGCCACCAGCGCATCGTTCTCCAGCAGCGAGTCCGTGTAGAACTCTCCCATCCTCGCCATTTCTTCTGCACGGATCTTCTTCACCTGCTCAGCATCAACAAGCTCGAAGCTGCTGGCAAGGAGCTTCCCCTCGACCGCGTTGGATGCCGCAGGGTCCTCGTTGAGGATTGCCGTCTCCGGCTTGTCGTACACGAGTTCCTCTATCACTGACATGATCTTGGGGTTGCCCATGATGTCCTGCAGGACCCCGATCGATTTCAGATCGGTGGTCAGGTCAGCCATGCTCACCTGCGCGGTGATTTTCACCACGTACGAAGAGCCCTCGGCGCCCTCCTGCACCACATCATAGTTGTGCACGTACCCCTGGGCCTTGCTGTATATCTGGTCGGATATCAGCATCGCGTTCTTCACCAGCGTGCTCGATTCTACCAGTACCCCGACGCCTGACTCCACCGCCATGCGGAACGCGGCGTTGAGCGCCTGCTGACGGGCGCCCATGGTGTTGTTGCCCGCAACTTCGGCACGGCCGGTGACGGTCACGGTGCGGTTCTGAGCCGGCGAGACCGATACGAGAAGAGATACGACTGCCAGTGCGGTACAGAGCGCGCGCATGGGTCAGGTTCCTCCAGAGGGGGTGGCAGGCTGAATGGAGACAATATAGGAGACGGCCCGGAATGAGGCAAGGGTAGAGTGCAGCCGACACCAATGGCGCAGCTTGTGGGAGCCTTCGGCGGGGTGCCGGGTGGGTGTGTCCGGTGGCGTGCGCAGGTGAGCTGACCCGGACCCGCGGGGGGCAGTTGTATCTTGCGTTCCTTCCATTTCGTTTCGGAGAAGCTGCATGTCCAACCAGGTCGACGTGGGTAGTGCATTCGGAGGTCTGGGCGTGAGTGAGCCGCCCGCGCCGCTCCCCGGGGCCCGCTGGCTCACGGCGGGGGCCGTCGGTGGCGGGTTCGAGACGGTGTTCCGCGCGGGCATGCTGGCGGAGTATGCCTGGCTCAGCGCAGACCTGCTGCTCGAGGGCGAGGAGGGGGTGAAGCTGGTGCTGGAGCTGGCGGAAGGGGAAAAGGGGCCCACCTTCCGGCTCGCGTTCGGTCTGCTCAACCAGTGCCAGGCTCGGCTGCGCTTCCCACTGTCAGCCACCGATCAGAACATGTGGATGCTTCCCCGCGAAGGCGCCTGCCTCAAGCCGCTGTGTGGCGGGGCGAAGGTGGACGTGGCGAAGGTCGACCGGCTGCGCTTGTTCGTGGAGGCCAAGGGGGATGCGCCCGTGCGGTGGTGCATGACCCCGTTTGCAGCCACGGCCGAGGAGCCGCCCCTGCTGGACACGCCGCTGCTGCCGCGCGGCGCACTCGTGGATGAACTCGGGCAGTGGACACTGCGGAGTTGGAACGGCAAGAGCCGATCTCGCGGAGAGGTGAATGCGCGGTTGCGCGCGCAGGAACGCGACGCGCGTTCAGCGGCGTGGCCCGAAAACTTCTCGCGGTGGGGTGGCGACGCGAGTGTCACGCTCGAGGCGAGCGGGTTCTTCCACACGCACTACGACGGCAGGCGGTGGTGGCTGGTGGACCCCGACGGGCATCCGTACTGGTCGGCAGGGATGGACTGTGTGCGCTCGGCGATAGACATGCATGTCAAAGGGCTGTTGTCAGCCCTCGTGCGGCCCGAGATCGCGAAGGACGGCAGGGCCGATTACCTCCAGGCGAACCTGAAGGAGGCATTCGGGGAGCGCTGGCACGAACAGTGGGCCGCGGTGACACTGGCGTTTCTGCGCAGGGCGGGATTCACGACCGTGGCGAACTGGTCTGAGTGGGAGATGGCGAGCACGGCGGGGTTTCCCTATGTGCGGCCGCTGGGTTGGCAGGGAGCGCCGAAGGCGCCGCGCATCTTTCGCGATATGCCCGATGTGTTCCACGAGACGTTTGCCGGGGATGTGACCGCATTTGCGGGGCAGTTGGCGGCAACCCGTGACGATCCCGCGCTGGTCGGCTACTTCCTGATGAACGAGCCGACGTGGGGATTCGCGTCGCAGACCCCGGCCGAGGGCATGCTCTACAACACAGAAGAGTGCGCGACACGCACGGCATTTGCCGAGTGGCTGCGCGGCAGGTACGCGGACGGTGCCGCGCTGTCGAACGTGTGGGGAGCGGACGTGTCGTTTGACAGAGTTGCTCGCGGCAGGTGGGCACAGCGGACGCCGAAGGGTGCGCTGGTCGACCTCGAGGCGTTCAGCACCGTCATGGTGGAGAAGCTGTTCGGGACGTTGACGGAAGCGTGCAGGAAGGTGGATCCCAACCACCTCAACCTCGGTGCCCGCTACCACACGGTGCCGCCCGAGTGGGCCATCGCGGGTCTGAAGGGGTTCGATGTGTTCAGTATCAACTGCTATACCGACCGTGTGCGCCGCGATCTCGGCGCTGTATGCGAACGCATGCACTGGCCGGCCATGGTGGGGGAGTGGCACTTCGGTGCGCACGACGTGGGGCTGCCGGCAAGCGGAATCGGACGGGTGGCCGACCAGGCGGCACGGGGAGCCGCGTACCGGGTGTACCTGGAAGACGCGGCGGCGCAACCGTGGTGCGTGGGCGTGCACTGGTTCACGCTCTATGACCAGAGCATTCTGGGGCGGTCTGACGGGGAGAATTACCAGATCGGGTTTCTTGACATCTGCAACCAGCCCTACGAAGAGATCTCGGCCGCGGCCCGGGCAAGTCACGAGCGGCTGTACGCAGTGGCGCGGGGCGAGACACAGCCATTCGACCAGGCGCCGGCATACCTGCCGAGACTGTTCTACTGAAACCGGGGCGACACGCTCCTCACCAGGCGAATGCTCGCGCTGCCACGCTGTCCGCGGTGCGCAAGCGTACCGCGTAGGACCCGTGCGCGACGCGGTGCTGCTCGTGGTCGGTGCCGGGCCAGGAAAACACGTGTGTACCCGACTCCAGCGCCCCGTAGTGAAGCGTGAACACGTGCCTCCCCGCCGCATCGAACAGCGCCAGGTCGGCGAGTTCCATCCCACGGTCCGCGTACACGGCGACCAGCAGGCCGCCGTGGGTGTTGAGGAGGTCCAGTGCCGCGGCCATGGACGGTTGTGTGCGTGGCGTGGCGGCGCGTACCGGTGCGGGCAGCTCGTCGGCGCTCTGGTACACTTCATAGGCACCGATCGCCGGCGGGTTGGGCCGCACCTTGCCGAGGACATCGAACCGGCACACGGTGTCAAGCCAGGTACCGGCGCCGACAAGCGATGTCGCCGAGGACTTCAGGCGGTAGTTGTCCTGGGCCGGGTCCCAGAACCAGGCGGCGTTGTACGCGCCGGTGTAGTTGGTCTGCTGCGTGATACCGCCGAAGATGGACGCCCCGGTGACGATGTTGTTCGCGGCCACGATCCCGGTGGAGCTGTTCTGGTTCTGGATGCCCTGCGTGCCGATAAGCGTGTTGTTGACGAACCGGCAGTCCTGCGCCTTGTTGCAGTGCATCCCGACATCCTCGGTGTTCACCACCACGTTGTTGCGCGCGATGCCGTCGAGAGCTTCCACCGACCCGCGCCGCTGCCACTCGGCACCGGTGAGTCCGCCACCGAAGCTCAGGCCGATCTTGACATTCACGATCAGGTTGTTCTCGAACAACGGGTAGCGCCCACCCGCCTTGACGAACAGGCCGTAGTAGTTCGGGCCGGCGTAGTCGTGGATGTGGCACCCGCGGACCGTCACGTAGTCCGGGCCGTTGATATTGAGCATCCCCGACGCTTCAGCGTTGCCCCCGTAGCCTTCGCA
>CAZJJT010000101.1:3388-11382 GCA_964546395.1 uncultured Fibrobacterota bacterium | reverse complement strand
GAGCTACGGCTACAACGTGTGGCGGCGGCTGAGTATCGGGGCCAATGTCAACCTCGCCTACGAGAGCAATTTCGGCGAGCCGGCGATGGGGCTCGGGCTGGACCTCGGCGCCAGCTGGCGCCTCGTGCGCCATCCGCTGATTGGCGAGCATCTCGTGGGTATCTCCACGCTCAACCTGCTGGCGCCGGCCATGAGCACGGCGCCGGTACCGACATTCGCGGATTCGGGCGCGTACTCGCGTGGCCTGAAGCTTTCGTGGTACGGGCGGTTCTGGGAGGGGCGAATCGAGAGCGGCATTGATTTTGACCTGAAGGATTTCTTTGCGCACAGCAGTGAGTTCGCGAGTGCGGACGGGGCCGGGGGATGGGTCGAGGAGGCCAAGGAGCTGGAGTGGGGCGTGTCGTGGCGTATCGGCGGGTGGATCATCCGGATTATCAAGCTGTACCTCCAGGTCGGCTTCGACGAGACGGGGCTTGACTACTGGGGCCTGGCGGGTGGAGTGGATGTGCCGTCGGTCAACCGCGGGCGCGACCTGGCGATGCTGTACCAGTACAACCTGAAGATCGAAGAAGAGGATGCGTCGACGCACACGATGTACGCGTATGCGGAGCTGGGCAAGAGCCGTGAGGAGCTGTACGCGCGGCGCCTGGCGCGACTGCTGAACCTGTCGCCGAACACGCTCTACAACCGCGCGCTGGAGCTGTACAGCAAGGGGCGCTGGTGGGACGCGTTCTTCGTGTTCGGGCAGCTGCAGTCCACCTACCCCGACTTCTTCAAGATGGACTGGGTGTCGTACTACATGGGAAGCTGCCAGGAGATGCTTGACATGCGCGAAACGGCCGCCAACCGCTATCGAGCGATGGTGCGCACGTTCCCGACCAGTCCGGCCGCCGAACACGCGGCGCTGGGGCTGATGCGTATCGGGTACCGTGAGGCCGATTTCGACGCGGTGCGCGGCGAGTACGACGTGCTGAGCAGGGAAGGGGTGAACGACTCGCTGCGGCACCACGCGGAGTACCTCATGGGCCAGGCCCTGGCAAATCAGGGCGAGAACCGCGACGCACTGGATGTGCTGCTCAAGGTGCCTTACTCGCATCCCGAGTACGTCTTTGCTCGTCACAGCGCCGCGCTCGCCTACCTTCGACTGGGCGAAGACCGCAACGCGCTGCTGAACCTGGACGAGATCATGCTGTCGCGGCCCCGTACGCAGGAGCAGAAGGAGATTATCAACCGCACATGCGCGCTGGTGGGCTTCTATTTCTACGAGGAGAAGCAGCTGTCGAAGGCGGTGTCGGCACTGCGCATGGTGCCGGAGGACAGCTACTACTATGTCGATGCGCTCCTGGGACTGGGGTGGTGTGCGCTGAAAGCGCAGCAGTGGGCCGACTGCATCGAGATCGGGCGGAAACTGCGCCAGACCGCGAAGCGGCAGGTGCTGAAAGCCGAGGCAGTGGTCATCGAGGCGTACGGCTACCTGCGCATGAACCGGACTGTCGAGTCCGCCGCACTCCTGTCGAGTGCCTACAACATGGTGCAGAAACTCGAGCCGCCTTCGATGGACTCGCTGCGCGTGCGGCGCGAGTCGGAGCGCATGACCCGGGTGGTGTACGATTCACTGGCCGAGGAGACCAACAAGCAGGCCCTGATGGAGCCGGTACCGGCCTCGGTGGCGCTGATAGACAAGATGCACGGACGCCAGCTTGAGCTGGAGCGGCCGTTGCGGGAGTGGCCGCGGTTCCGTGATGAGTTCGTGCGCAGCGGCTACTTCGCGCGCTCGGCCGACAAGATCCGCGAGGACGTCGAGTACCTGTATGCGTTTGTCCGCAAGAAGGTGAGCCAGGAGAAGGATATCCAGAAGGGGCTTGAGCTGCTGCAGAAGCGGCAGGACATCGACGCGGACATCGACCGGCTGAAGAAGGAACTCGAGGAACTGGAGAAGGCCGGGCAGGAGGGCGGCACGGCAGACAAGTGACACCTGCGTTGCCGGCGTTGCACGAAGGGCCTTTCTTTGGGTGCTGCGCCGGGTACCCCGGGGGTGGGGCATGTTGCACGCAGCGAGCGCTGCCGGGGACCCGCGAAGGTCGCGTGTGGCTTCCGCCGTTCCCTGTTGACATCCGTAGTTCTTTCCGCTGCCCTGCTCTTGTGAATACAGTATTGGTTCGCTGTCCTTGTCTTTCGTTTGCTGAGAGTCTATAATCACAGTGTCGGTGGGTGTCTGGCTTTCGCACACAGGAGGTGTACAATGAGACGAGTCTTCGGTGCCGTCGCTGTGCTTTCCGTTGCCTCAGCCGTGATGTCATCGCCCTGCAACGCCACCTACTACCTGCAGGGCGGGACACAGTACCTGTTTACCACGAGTGTGGCCGCCTCGCGTACCGTGCTGTCCTCCACGAGCCAGCAGGTGTGGAGCGACATGTATGGCGTGCAGATCGTTGACACCGGCATGGAGTACAGCGTACTCAGTGAGTTCACGCCGACGTGCGGGGCATGGGTTACCGGACCGGCGGAGGAGTTGGTGAGGCGCAGCGGCAGCGCAAGCACATTTGCCGCGCAGCCGCGCAGCGACCTGTTCTACCGGATTATCGGCAACCTGAACGTGACAGGATGCGGGGAGTTCTACACGGCGTTTGCGTTCAAGACCGACTCGCTCTCCGGCACGCCGTTTACCTTGCTCGTGGGGCGTATCGACTCGCTCAGTCCGAACAGGATCTGGTACGGGGCATGCGCGGTGCGCGACAGCACGTACAGCAGCGGGACCGGTGAGTGGTCTCCGTCGGACGGTTTCTTCACCCCGCAGAACTACACGCATTGTGACTCAGCCGCTCTTCGGAGCGGGATGGAGGACGTGATACTCGGGAGTCGTCCGTACGGGGCCAACCACCACGGGTACATGGTGACGCAGTTGCTTAAGCTGGAGTTTGACACGATTCCGCCCGCGGCTGTGGCCGACCGCCCTCCGCGCTCGCGTACGCAGCCTTTGACTGTCCGCGGCGTCCGCGACATGTCGCAGGTGAGCGTGTTCGATCCGCGGGGCCGACTGGTGCGGCAGCCGGCATACCTGGCCGGCCGCGCTCCCGGCGTCTACCTTGTGCGGATACAGGACAGCGAACAACTGCTTCGCGCGCGCGTGATCCGGGCAGAATAACTCGACGACGGTTGCACGCGTGAAAACAACAGGGCCCCGGCAGCTGCACCGCCGGGGCCTTTCGTATCGTGCGCGGAGAACCTGAGCCCTCCGCTCCTCAATCATCAATCATCAATCTGCAATCCGCAATGGCTCAGGTTTTCCCCATCGCTTTCAGGCACTTCATGCAGACCTTCATCGTGGTCCGGCGACCGTTGACCGTGGTCTTGACAGTTCGCAGGTTCGGCAGGAAGATCCGGTTGCTCACGTTGTGAGCGTGTGACACCGTTTTGCCGCTCATGGGATGCTTACCGCACTTCTCGCATGTCTTGGACATCCTGTCCTCCCGGATGTGTCTGTCGGTATCGGTGGATATCAGGAAACGAAGGAAAATACACCGCAACAGCTCCCGGGTCAATGGGGCGCAGTCAGGTGCGAGGCCCGCTCTGCCGGTTTAGTATTTTGCCCACTTGTGAGCCAACCATGCTGGAATCTCTGAAGCCATTCTACGAACGTCTCCTGCGGCCGGCCGTGCGCCTGTTCCAGCGTGTCGGTTTCACGCCGAACCACCTGACTGTGCTGGGCGTAGTCGTGTTCGGGGCGGCGGGCTGGCTCTGCGCGGTCGGGGAGTGGCTCTGGGCCGCGGCAGCGGTCACCACTGGTGCGTTTCTGGATGGCTGGGACGGGTTGCTGGCGCGGGAGACCGGCCAGAAGAGCGATTTCGGGGCGATCCTCGACTCCACCTGCGACCGGCTGACCGAGATAGCCTGGATGGCGGGGCTGGGGTGGTACTACCTTGCATCGGCACACGAGTGGAGCACCGTGGCCCTGTGTCTCGTGTACGCGGGAATTACTGGCTCACTCATGGTGAGCTACGTGAAGGCGCGGTGTGAGGGACAGGGGGTGCAGTGCCGCGCCGGGATACTGCAGCGGCCCGAGCGGATCATCGTGCTGGGCCTTGGCCTGTTTTTCGGGCCGGAGATCATGGTGTACGGCATGGGCGTGCTGGCGGTCCTGTCGTGGTTCACGGTGGCGCAGCGTATCCGTGTGGCGCATGTTGCCACGAAGCCACGGGCAGACAAGTGAGAAGCAACGCGCCACCTGTCGGCAGCGAACAGCAGACGAAGGAGGCAGCAGCAGATGTCGCAGCGTGAGAAACTGATCATCATCGGGTCGGGACCGGCCGGACTCACCGCCGCCGTGTACGCATCGAGGGCCAACCTCAACCCGCTGCTGTACGAGGGATTCCAGTCGGGCGGGATGGCCGGTGGGCAGCTCATGACCACCGGCGTGGTGGAGAACTTCCCCGGGTTCCCCGAGGGTATCGACGGGCAGAAGCTGGTTGCCGACATGCGTTCGCAGGCCGAGCGGTTCGGCACGCGCATGGTGATGGAGGATATCACGCAGGTGCAGCTCGGCTCGCGTCCGTTTGTGCTCACGAGCATGAGCGGCGAGACCTGCGAGACTGCCGCGCTCATCGTTGCCACGGGCGCCACCGCCCGCCGCCTGCCGATGGAGAGCGAGCAGCGGCTGTGGGGACGGGGGATATCGGCGTGCGCGGTGTGTGACGGGGCCCTGCCGGTGTTTCGCAACAAGCCGCTTGCGGTTATCGGCGGCGGCGACTCGGCCATCGAAGAGGCGGTGCACCTGACGCACTTCGGCTCGCACGTGTACCTCATCCATCGCCGTGACCAGCTCCGGGCGAGCCGGATCATGCAGAAGCGGGCCACCGAGAACCCGAAGATGACGGTGCTCTGGAACAAGGTGGTCGAGGAGTTCGTGGGCGACACGCTTCTGAGCGGCCTGCGGCTGAAGGACACGAAGACGGGAGAGATCTCGGAACTGGAGGTCGCGGGGGCGTTTGAGGCCATCGGGCATGTGCCCAACACGGCGTTTCTGGCCGGACAGGTGGCGCTGAGCGATGTCGGCTACATCGTGACGAGGGATGCGACCACGTACACGTCGGTGGAAGGTGTGTTTGCGGCCGGTGATGTGCAGGACGCGCGGTACCGGCAGGCGATCTCGGCTGCGGGAAGCGGCTGCATGGCGGCGCTGGACGCCGAACGGTGGCTGGCGGAGCAGGAGGAGTAGAAGATGAGAGAACGAGAACACTGGAAGAACCGTTCGGTATTCATCATGGCCGCAGTCGGCTCGGCTATCGGACTGGGTAACCTGTGGCGGTTTCCCTACATCGCGGCGCAGAACGGCGGGGGAGCGTTTCTCGTACCCTACCTGGCGGCACTGCTCACCGCGGGGATCCCACTGATGATCATCGAGTACGGTCTCGGGGTCCGCTCGCAGGCCTCGGCAAACATCGCGCTCGGCGCAATCCGGCCGTGGATGAAGTTTGTGGGGTGGATGGCGATCCTGGCGGCGTTTGCGATCAACGTGTACTACTGCGTGGTGATGGGGTGGTCGTGGGTGTACCTGTTCGAGTCGCTCTCGATTCCCGAGTGGGGTTCCACAATCGCTGCCAGCAAGAGTCACTTCTTCGGCGATTTGCTCGGGGTTACCGGCAGCCCGTTCGAGTTCGGCGGCATGCGCTGGCCGCTGCTGGCAGGCCTGGCGGTGACATGGATCGCTATCTGGGCGATTATCAAGGGTGGGCTGGGACGGGTGGGGAAGGTGCTGCTGTACACGGTCCCGCTTCCCGTGGCGCTCGTGCTGATCCTGGTGGTGCGCGGGGTGACACTGCCCAACGCCGATGCGGGACTCAACTACTACCTGGCGCCCGACTGGGCGAAGTTGTTCGAGCCGCGCGTGTGGCTGGCCGCCTACGGGCAGATATTCTTCTCGCTCTCGGTAGGCTTCGGCACCATGATCGCGTACTCGTCGTTCATGCCGCGCAACACCGAGATCCCCAATTCGGCGGCAATCACCTCGTTTGCCAACTGCTCGTTCAGTTTCCTGGCCGGCTTCGCCGTGTTCAGCGTGCTTGGCTACTTCGCCGTGGCGAGCAACATGGGCGTGGGCGAGATCGCGAATGCCGGTCCGGGACTCGCGTTTGTGGTCTACCCCGCCGCGCTTGCCACGCTCCCGGTGTGGGTGAAGGGTTTCGCGTTCCTCTTCTTCCTGACCCTGCTCCTGCTCGGGATAGATTCAGCGTTCAGTCTTCTGGAGACAGTCTCGGCCGCGCTCAGTGACAAGTTTGACTGGTCTCGTACCAGGTCCACCACTGCGGTGACGGTGGTGAGCTTCCTGATGGGCATCCCGTTTGTCACCGGCGCAGGTCTGCTCTGGCTCGACATCGTCGACCATTTCATCATGTCATATCTCATCACGTTCGTGGGTATCGCCGAGTGCATCGCGGTGGGGTACTTCCTGGGCGTGCGCCGCTTCGCGCATGAAGTGAACCGCAGTGCGGAGATTCGCCTGGGGACGGTGTTTGGTGTAATGGTCTGGGCGGTGACACCGCTCGTGCTGAGCGTCAGTTTCATCCGCTCGCTCATCGAAGAGTTCCGCAGTCCTTACGAGGGATACCCCGTACCGGCGCTCCTGCTGCTGGGTGGCGGTGTGCTGTGCTTCGTGGCCGTCGGCTCACTCGTGCTGAGCACGGTGAAGACGAGTTCGGACAAGGAGTGGCAGCTCATCGAAGAGAGTCTGGAGAAGATGCGGGAGCACGAGGAAGGAGTGCAGTAGATGCAGGCGAAGGCGGTAGTGATGGGACTCCTGGGGTTCTTGCTGCTGTACGGCGGACTGGCCGCGTGCATCGCGATTGCCTGGTACCACGGTCAGCACCGCAACACCGGGGAGGGAGGGCCGGCGGCAGAGCCGCAGGCACGGTAACACACGCGGCGGCTACTCCTCGGTCGCTATCTCTTCCTCGTTCTCGTACACCGACACGAGCGTGTCGGTCCGCGTCAGCCCTATCAGGTGACGCACGTCCTTGTTCGGACGAAGAATTCCTACGCGACGGCCAAGCGGGGTCAGCCGCCGGTAGAACTCCACGAGTATGCCGATTGCCGAGGAGTCGATGTAGGTGCACTCGGTGAGATCGAACACCAGCTTGGTCACAGGCAGATCGACGGCTCTGTTGGCGGCCTGGCGGACGGCCATGTGCACATGCGAATCGAAACTGCCGCCCACCCGCAGAAGGCAGTAGTCTTCTTTCTGTTCGATACTGACCGCCATGCCGGTTCCTGTCTCGGGGAGCACTGGCCCGTTTGCCGCTAAAATATCATACCGCCGCTGTCACAGTGCAACATCGGCCCGCTACCTGCTCAACCGCAGCATGCGCGGGATACGGAGCACGTCGTTGAACGTTACATATACGAACAGCAGCACGAAGAAGACGATGGCGACCTGGTTGATGATGGCCTGGTGGCGGGCAGAAAGCGGCTTGCCCCGTATCGCCTCGAGCAGCAGAAACAGCAGCATCCCGCCATCGGTAATTACCAACGGAAGCAGGTTGAGCAGTGCGAGGTTGATCCCGATCAGCGCCATGAACCGCAGCGCCGCGCTCAGTCCGAGGAACGCGACGCCGCCGGACATCTGCACGATGCCCACCGGGCCGGCCAGTTCCTTGGGCGAGACCTCCGCTGTGATCAGCTTCTGCAGCGTGTTGCCGATGAGCATGACCATATCGAACGAACGCTGAAACGACTCGGGGATTGCCCGCAGTGGTCCCACCCGCACCAGCACCGAGGGTTCGTCACTGGCGTTCAGCCCGATAAGCGGGCGGCCCGTGCCGCTGTCGTACTTCGGGCGTATCGCCACCGCGAAGGTCGAATCGGCACGGCGAATCACTACTGTCATCGAGTCGCTCGCGAGGCTGTCGAAACGGGCGACGGTCCGCGAGAAGGTAGTCCAGAACCGCACGGGCACGCTGTCGACCTGCACAACCGTGTCGCCCGGCAGCAGGCCGGCGCTC
>CAZJJT010000101.1:0-3378 GCA_964546395.1 uncultured Fibrobacterota bacterium | reverse complement strand
ATACCCCGGCATCACCGAGCCCACCACCGGCGGGGCCTGGGGGAGCAGGCCGGCGGCGGGGTGACGGGGTACGCCGCGGCTGTCGGCCAGCAGTGAATCGAATACGAGTGTCACCGCGTTGCCCGCGCGCATCACCACCACGTCATAGCGATCAGCCATCTGCCCGAACACGTCCCGCATCTCGTCCCAGTTGCCCACGCGACGGCCGTTGACCGACACCACCGAATCGCCGGACTGAACGCCGGCGGCCCACGCGGCGGTCGAATCGGCGACATCACCCACCCGCGTATGTGTCTCATACTGCGGCGTGCGCATGCCCCCGACCAGTACGAGCCAGAGAAACGCGACCGAGGCAGCATAGTTTGCCAGTGGGCCGGCCAGACCTACCACGGCCCGCTGCCACACCGGTTTGTTCTGGAACTCATCGGGTGCGTTGCCCTTGGCGTCGTCGGGGTGCTCACCCGCCATGTGCACGAATCCGCCGAACGGAATCGCGCTGAGACGGTACTCGGTGCCGCCGTAGACGCGGCGCAACAGCGGCTTGCCGAATCCGATCGAGAACGAGATGACACGGACGCCGAACGACTTGGCCGCGACGAAGTGGCCCAGTTCGTGGATAAGTACGAGGATACCGAGGACAAGGATGCCGATGATCGGCTGGAGAAAACCGGTGATGCTCATGGGCGGTAGTGTTCCAGGTGTTGGCGCACGTAGCGGCGCGTGGCGGTGTCGGTGTTGAGGACGGCTTCGAGCGTGGCGACATCCGTTGCCTGGTTCCACGCCAGCGCGTCCTGGAGAATCTGCGGTATCGCGGTGAACGGGACACTTCCGTTCAGAAACTCGTGGACCGCCACCTCGTTTGCTGCGTTGAGCACGACGGTGGCGGCACCGCCGGCCCTCCCGGCTTCGATGCACAGCCGGAGGCAGGGGAATCGCTGCATGTCAGGCTGGGAGAAGCTCAGTGATCCGATTTCGGTGAGGTCGAGCCGCCGCCCCCGGATCGGCAGACGCGTGGGATACTCCAGCGCGTACTGGATGGGGATTTCCATGTCGGGCAGTCCCAACTGCGCCATCACCGCCCCGTCGTGGAACTCCACCAGCGAATGGATAATCGACTGGGGGTGGATCCATACGCGGAGATGGTCGTAGTCGAGGCCGAACAGGTGGTGCGCTTCGATGATCTCGAAGCCCTTGTTGACGAGTGTCGCGCTGTCGATGGTGATCTTGTGCCCCATCGACCAGGTCGGGTGCTTGAGAGCGTCGGCAGGCGTGATTGTCGCGAACCGCTCGAGGGGCAGCTCGCGAAACGGTCCGCCCGACGCGGTCAGGACGATTGATTCCACCGCCCCCCGCTCCTCACCGCTCAGACACTGCAGCACGGCACTGTGCTCGCTGTCAATCGGGACGAGCGAACCCGAGCCTGCGCTGAGCAGTGACTGTATCAACCCGCCACCGACAACCAGGCTCTCTTTGTTGGCCAGCGCGACGCGTTTGCCGCGGTGAAGCGCGGCAAGAGTGGGCGCGAGACCGACAGAGCCCACCAGTGCGTTGACCATGATATCGTAGTCAGCCGACTCGGCCAGTTCGGTTGCGGCGCGGGCACCACCGGCCACATCCGTGCCGCTGCCCAGGAGGACGCGCGCTTCCCGCGCGGCGGGCTCTTCGCCGAGTGCCACCCACCGCGCGCCGAACTCGCGCGCCTGCTCCACGATACGGCTGTGCGAGCGGAGCGCCGCGAGGCCGGCAATCGCGAAGCGGCCGGGGTGACGGCGGACGCAGTTGAGCGTGTTCTGCCCGATGGAACCGGTGGATCCGAGCAGCAGTATCTGTACGGGGGTACGTGTCACGGGCAGCTCAGGAGAATTTGACGACTGCGATGAAGAAGAGATTGAGGATCGGGGCGGCGAAGAACAGACTGTCAAACCGGTCGAGCACGCCGCCATGGCCCGGAATCAGGTTGGACGCGTTCTTCACCTGGAAGTAGCGCTTCATGAGTGACACGAGCAGGTCGCCGGCTTGTCCAGCGGTGCCTATCAGGACCCCCATCACCGGGCCGAGCCACAGCGGATAGTCGCCCGACGCGAGGCAACACCATCCCGCAGTACTGACCACCACCGCGGTAAGCAGTCCCGCCAGAAGGCCCTCGACAGTCTTGTTGGGGCTGATGCTGCTGAAATGGTGACGTCCCCAGAGGCTGCCGGCGAAGTAGGCAGCCGTGTCGCAGAGGAACACCGATGCGAGCACAACCACGATGCCCAGGTGTGACACGAGCATGGGATCGCGGCTGGGAAACACCAGCACGAACGGCTCGCGGTAGTAGTTGAGAAGCGAGAGACACGCGTACGAAAGGAAGACGGTCCCGCTGAACAGCAGGCTGGCGCGTTTCCAGCGACTCGAGTGCCGTCCCCAGATAACCGATTCGGTCGCAACCAGGAGCAGCAGCATGTAGATGTCGTATTCGCCGAACGCGTCCAGCGAGGCAAGCGCGCTGGGCGGCAGCAGGTGCGAGGCGCTCTGGAACGCCAGCCACACGTATACCAGCCAGAACCCGTTGCGGGGGAACGACAGGGAGAGCATGCGAAGGTACTCGGCACAGGCGAGGAACACGAGCAACAGGGCAAGGATCTGTCCCGGGAACACCTCGGCCACCACGCCGTCGAACAGCTGCCGCGACAGGGCGGCAGCCAGCACCGACTGGTTCAGGTTGATCAGCACCCAGGCCACCGGCGCCGCCACAGCGGCGAAGAGCACACGCTGTACCAGGTTGCGGCGGTTCATGTCGCCGCCTTCACTTTGCCGAACCGCCGATCGCGCCGCGCGTAGTCTTCGAGGGCTTCCACGAGCGCCTCGCGCTTGAAATCGGGCCACAGCGTGGGGGTGAAGTACAGCTCGGCGTAGGCGGCCTGCCAGAGGAGGAAGTTGCTGATGCGCATTTCTCCGCCGGTGCGGATGATCAGCTCCGGGTCGGGAATGCCCGCGGTCCAGAGATACTCGCCGAACGATGTCTCATCGAGTGAATCGACACTCGCGGGGCTCTCGACCGCGCGCTGCGCGATACGGCGGGCGGCGGAGACAATCTCGGAACGTCCGCCGTAGCTCACCGCAAGAACCAGTGTGAGGCCCGTGTTCCCGGCGGTGCTGCGGATACCCTCCTGCAGCATCTCGCGGGTGTGCGGGGGGAGTCGCTCGAGGTCGCCCATGGCGCGAAGTGTAACGTTGTTGGCGTTGAGACTGTCCACTTCCCTGCGCGTCATTTCCACCAGCAGGTCCATCAGCAGCCCGACTTCCCGCGGCGGGCGTGCCCAGTTCTCGGCGGAGAACACATAGATGGTCAGGTACTTAATGCCCAACTCACCGCAGGCGCGTACTACTTCGCGC